>NZ_JBXCIY010000010.1:0-179798 GCF_056786395.1 Paenibacillus sp. Y951
GATAGGTTCGGGGTGTAAGTGTAGCAATACATGTAGCTGACGAATACTAATCGGTCGAGGGCTTATCCTACAATTTTTCTAGACGGAGCGCAAGCGAAGATAGAAAAATACATCGGAAGCATAGATTCAAATGATTCACTTTGGAGTTTTACCTTTCACATCCAGTTTTGAGGGCGCAAGCTCTAGTAAGACGTTTGGTGATGACGGCGAAAGGGAACCACGCGTACCCATCTCGAACACGACCGTTAAGCCTTTCAGCGCCGATGGTACTTGGACCGCAGGGTCCTGGGAGAGTAGGACGTCGCCAAGCACGGATGAGTCTACTGCATATGCAGTAGACTTTTTTGTTGTTTTCTAACTTATGTTATAGGAGTGGGACAATAAAAGGATTACTGATTACTAGGTGCTGTGAATATTGCTTATTAACTACGAACTTTGTATAATACATTTAATTATAGAGGGGGTTATATGTATGTCTGATGCGAATTTAAGGAAATTGACAGCTGACGATTTTGAGAAAAGTACTCATTTATCATCCTATTCCTTTCAATATCCGTTATCCACTGAGCAGTTTGAGGATCGCAGAACGAGATTTATTCATGACTCTGAGGATCGATATGGTATATTTCTAGAAGATGAACTGTGCGCTCAAGCAAGTTTATTACATTTAAACGTATATATTGGTGGGAAATCAATGAAAATGGGTGGCTTGGCCGGAGTATGTACTGCTCCTGAACAGAGAAGAAACGGCAATGTTGCTATAATTATTGAAAAATTATTGCAAGAAATGCGCGCCAATGGTGAAGTTATTTCTATGTTGCACCCCTTCTCCTTTGCCTTTTATCGTAAATATGGCTGGGAAACGTATATAGAATATAAACAATATGAGATGGCTTCCGAGCACCTTACTTCGATTTTGAAAAAAGAACGTCAACGCGTACGTATAGGAAAAGTAAGTAGAGTACACAATTATGAAGAGCTACTTCCTGTATATGAGCGTTATGCTTCCATATATCATGGTATGCTGCAGCGTAATCTGGATTGGTGGACGGAAAGAATTGCAAGTCGTAAGTCCGGACATATCGCACTTTATCGCTCAGCTGAGGGGAATGCGGAAGGGTATATCCTTTATGATGTTACTAACAGAGTCATGAACATTCATGAAATAATAGCTGTAACTGCCGTGGCTGAGAACGAGCTATGGTATTTCATTGCTCAGCATGATTCTATGTTAGATGTTGTTAAATGGACTGCACCAAGTAATGATACATTTACAACTCGCCTAGATAATCCTCGTATTAAGCAGGAAATTGTCCCATATTTCATGGCGCGAATTGTTGATATTGAACCATTTATCCGTCAATATCCATTCACTAATGCTGCTGAAAGTGATACATTGATCATTAAGATTGAAGATCCACATGCGGATTGGAATAATGGCCTCTACCAACTTGTGATTGCAGCAGATGGAGTTGCGAACATTGAACGAATTGTTGATAAAAACGGTGAGGAATCTGATATGAATATGGATATCGGAGCATTAACGTCCACTTTATTGAATTATCAAAATTTGGAAGTCCTTCGGAAATTCGGGCGTGTAACGGGTAATGAGGAAGCTATCAATCGCTTACAAAATCGTATATCCGAACAAACTTCTTATTTATCTGATTTTTTCTAATAGATTGATGATTTCGTCAATTCAAAATGAATCATTTGATGAGTTTTAGACCATTTGTATTACATTGACACCCCTTATATCAAGTGATATCATTGCAATAATATACATGAGAGAGACATAAAAAATAAGGGAGGAACATACTCGTGTGGGAAAATAAATTCGCTAAAGAAGGCTTAACGTTTGACGACGTATTGCTTGTTCCGCGCAAATCTGAAATACTACCAAGAGCTGTTAATGTATCGGTTCGTCTAAGCGATACTGTGAAACTTAATATTCCTTTGATTAGTGCAGGAATGGATACCGTAACGGAGTCTGCTTTGGCGATTGCAATCGCTCGTGAGGGTGGAATCGGTATTATTCATAAAAACATGACAGTCGCTCAACAAGCTGAAGAGGTTGATCGTGTTAAACGTTCGGAAAGTGGAGTTATTACCAATCCATTCTCATTAACACCTGATCATCACGTATATGATGCCGAAGAGTTGATGGGCAAATATCGTATTTCTGGTGTACCTATCGTTGATGAAAACAAAAAACTTGTTGGTATCTTAACAAATCGCGATCTGCGTTTTGTACATGATTTCTCTATTAAAATTAAAGAAGTTATGACTCATGAAGAATTAGTTACCGCGCCTGTTGGAACTACTCTGCAAGATGCGGAAGGAATTCTTCAAAAACATAAAATCGAGAAGCTTCCACTTGTTGATGAAAATAACATGTTGAAGGGCCTTATTACAATTAAAGATATTGAGAAGGCTATTCAATTCCCTAATGCTGCTAAAGATATCCAAGGTCGTCTACTATGTGGAGCGGCAATTGGTATTTCTAAAGATACAGAAGAACGTGCTGCAGCACTTGTTGCCGCTGGTGTTGATGTGCTTGTCGTTGACTCTGCTCATGGACATCATATTAATATCGCTAATGCTGTAAGACAACTTAGAGCAGATTATCCTACGCTAACTATTATCGCGGGTAACGTTGCTACAGGTGAAGCAACTCGCGACCTAATCGAAGCTGGTGCTTCTGTAATTAAAGTAGGTATTGGTCCTGGTTCAATCTGTACAACACGTATTATTGCAGGTATCGGAGTTCCACAAATTACGGCAATTTACGATTGTGCTGCTGTTGCTCGTGAATATGGCGTACCAATTATCGCTGATGGTGGTATCAAATATTCTGGAGATATTACGAAAGCAATTGCTGCTGGTGCAAATTGTATTATGATCGGTAGCTTATTCGCAGGAACTGCTGAAAGCCCAGGCGAAACTGAAATCTTCCAAGGTCGTAGCTATAAAGTGTATCGCGGTATGGGATCACTTGGAGCAATGAAGGAAGGGTCGAAAGATCGCTATTTCCAAGAGAACGAAAACAAACTTGTTCCTGAAGGTATTGAAGGCCGTGTAGCATTCAAAGGACCTCTAGCAGATACGGTTCATCAATTACTTGGTGGATTACGTTCTGGTATGGGATATTGCGGTACATCTACATTGGACGAGCTTCGTGACGATACACAATTTATTCGCATTACTGGTGCTGGCTTACGCGAAAGCCATCCACATGATGTACAAATTACAAAAGAAGCTCCAAACTATTCACTATAATAGTAGATGTTCAACAAGCTTAATTTTTGAACCGTTTTTTATAATATAAGTGTGAAATATAAACCAGAGACTACTTATCAACTAAGATATATAGTCTCTGTTTTTTTATGTTCATTGTTAATTCGACTCTATTCCGCAAAAAGTTTAACTCAGTAGTGAAATTATGATACAATAATTGAGGATAAATCAATGAGAAGAGGGGAATTTAGGTGTTAAAGAAAATGGGGAAAATTCGATTACTATCGATTATAATACTTTGTACTTTACTTTGTATTTCGTCGCTTACAGTTGGTGGACAACAAGTAGGGGCTGTCGGTTATAATGATCGACCAAGTACAGATAATTCACTAGGTTTACAAGTGAAATCTGCAATGTTAATTGAATTTGAAACCGGGCAAGTGATGTATGAAGTTAATCCCGACGAGGCATTACCGATTGCAAGCATGACTAAACTTATGACAGAATATATCGTAATGAAAGAAATCGAGAATGGTCGATTGAACTGGGACCAGATCATCACTGTAACACCTGAGGCGGCAGATACTCATCCTTCAGAATCACAAATTTATTTGGCTACTGGCGATCAACATACTGTTGAAGAGTTATATATTGCAATGGCAGTAGGCTCAGCTAATGATGCTACAAAAGCTTTAGCAATTGCAGTTGAAGGCAGCATTCAAAGTTTTATTGACCGAATGAATGAAACTGCTGATCAACTTGGACTTACATCTGCAGTATTTACAAGTGTGACGGGTCTTGAGGATACAACAATAATGTCAGCGCGCGATATTGTTTCATTAGCCCGTACAGTTTTGACAGAAAGTCCTGATTTCTTGAAATATTCAGGTATGCAGGAATATAAATTCCGTGAACGCGATGCCGATCCTATTATTAACTTTAACTATATGCTTGGCGTTAATACGAATAAATCAGGTCTGAAGCATTTGGCTTATGAAGGCGTTGATGGGCTGAAAACAGGGTTTATCAGTGCAGCTGGTTATAACTTTGCAGGCACAGTACAACGTGAGGGAGTTCGTTATATTAGTGTTGTAATGGATACTCGCTCTAAAGATGCTCGTTTCCAAGAAACAGCTTCATTGTATAACCATGCATTTGCTACTTTCGAAAAGAAAACAGTTATTGCGCCGAAAAGTGTAGTAGAAGGCTACGAAAAGGTTAAAATAAAAAAAGGTGTGGAAAAAACTATTCCAGTTGTGACTGCATCTGATATTACAGTTCTAACGAATAAAGGTACAGAAGCGACGGTTGAACTAGTCAATGCCGACATTATGACGGAAGATCAGCTTGTTGCACCGATTGCTGCTGGTACTAAAGTAGGTACATTAAATTACAAATTTATCGATCCAGCTGGTAAAGAACTACAATATAGTGTAGATCTGCTTACTTCGGCAGAAGCAGAAAAAGCATCTTGGTTCAAATTATTTTTCCGTGGAATAGGCAATTTCTTCTCGGATCTATTCGATAGTATTATGAACATCTTTTAATCCGAGTTAATTACAGGGAAATAAGTACTTGCCTTAAGTGCTTGCATTACTGTACAATCAAAGCTTAGAGTAATAACGGTTATTATAATTCAGATGAATGAATATAGGAGGAGTATTTACTATGGAAACAGGTACTTTTCGAGTGAAAAGTGGTATGGCAGAAATGCAAAAAGGTGGCGTCATTATGGACGTTATGAACGCTGAACAAGCTAAAATTGCTGAAGCAGCAGGTGCAACAGCGGTTATGGCATTAGAACGCGTTCCTTCTGAGATTCGTGCTGCAGGTGGCGTTGCTCGTATGGCTGACCCGACAATCGTTGAACAGGTTATGAAAGTCGTATCTATTCCAGTAATGGCAAAAGCTCGTATCGGTCATATTGTTGAAGCAAGAATTCTAGAATCTATGGGTGTTGACTACATCGACGAAAGTGAAGTTCTTACACCAGCAGATGAAGTTTTCCATATTAGCAAACATGAATACACCGTTCCATTCGTATGCGGAGCTAAAGATCTTGGCGAAGCACTTCGTCGTATTCAAGAGGGTGCGGCAATGTTACGTACGAAAGGTGAACCAGGAACAGGAAACATTGTTGAAGCGGTACGTCATCTACGTCTAATTAACGGCCAAATCCGTAAAATACAAGCTCTATCTAAGGACGAGCTATATAATGAAGCAAAAGTTCTAGGTGTGCCTTATGAATTACTTCTAGGCGTACATGTAAGTGGTAAGCTTCCAGTTGTTAACTTTGCTGCAGGTGGTGTAGCTACACCAGCTGATGCTGCATTAATGATGGAGCTTGGTGCTGACGGCGTATTTGTAGGATCTGGTATTTTCACATCAGAAAACCCTGAGAAATTCGCTCGTGCAATCGTTGAAGCTACAACTCATTACCAAGATTATAAATTAATCGCTGAAGTTTCCAAAAACCTTGGAGCACCGATGAAAGGTATTGAAATTTCTAAGCTTCATGCATCAGAACGTATGCAAGATCGTGGAATCTAATATAGAAAAGCCCTAAGAGCCGATTTGACCTAGTAATAGGTTAGGTCGGCCTTTCCGAAACAGGGAGGAAATTGGATATGAAAATTGGAGTGTTAGCACTTCAAGGTGCTGTTGCTGAGCATATGCGCAGTCTTGAGGCTGCAGGTGCCCAGGCAGTAGCGGTTAAACGTGTTGAGCAGCTTGCTGAAGTAGAGGGTATTGTCATTCCTGGTGGTGAAAGTACAACGATCGGGAAACTAATGCGTCATTATGGTTTTATTGATGCATTACGTCAATTTCATAGCGACGGCAAGCCGTTATTCGGAACTTGTGCAGGGTTAATCGTGCTTGCAGATCGAATTGAAGGACAAGCAGATGCACATCTTCAGCTGATGGATATGACAGTAGCTCGTAACGCCTTTGGCAGACAGCAAGAAAGCTTTGAAACACAATTGCCTGTAAAAGGGATTGATGAGCCGATTACGGCAGTATTTATTAGAGCGCCTTTAATTACACAAGTAGGGGCGGAGGTTGAAGTGCTATCGGTATACAATGGGGAGATTGTTACAGCTAGAGAAGGTAATCTTCTTGCTTGTTCCTTCCACCCAGAGCTGACGGAAGACTATCGCCTGCACGCTTACTTTGTTGAAATGGTGAAAGAAGCTCAATCTATTGATGTATAAATTATATTAGAACCATAGCTGACGCTATGGTTCTTTAAAAGAGAGGAGCTTACCGCTCGTGCTTGATGTTAAATTACTTCGTACAGATTATGAAAAAGTTGAACAAGCATTGCTGAATCGTAACGCTTCAACTGATTTAATCGTACAATTTCCAACGCTTGATCAAAAGCGCCGTGAATTGATCCAAGATACCGAAACTTTGAAAAACAGACGTAATACCGTATCACAAGAAGTTGCTAAAATTAAAAAAAGTGGCGGAGATGCGCAAAGCTTAATCGTAGAAATGCGTGAAGTGGGCGACCGTATTAGAGAACTTGATGATGAGCTTCGAATTATTGATGCACAAGTTAATGATCTCTTATTAGCTATTCCGAATATGCCTAATGCATCTGTTCCTATCGGAGCATCAGAAGATGACAATATTGAAATTCGTCGTATAGGTGAACCTAAAGCATTCTCTTACGAGCCGAAAGCGCATTATGATCTTGCAGCTGACTTAGCTATTCTTGATTTTGAGCGTGCAGCAAAAGTAACAGGTTCTCGATTTGTGTTTTATCGCGGTCTAGGAGCTCGTTTAGAGCGTGCGCTAATGAACTTCATGATGGATCTTCACAGTGATCAGCATGGATATGAAGAGATCCTACCCCCTTACATCGTTAATCGTGATAGCTTGATCGGTACTAGTCAGCTTCCTAAGTTCGAAGAGGATCTATTCAAAATTGTTGATACGGATTATTATCTTATTCCAACGGCAGAAGTACCAGTTACAAATATATATCGCGATGAAATACTGGATGCACAAGCATTTCCGGCTAAGTTCGTTGCATTCAGTGCTTGTTTCCGCTCTGAAGCAGGATCAGCAGGTCGAGATACACGAGGGTTAATTCGTCAGCATCAATTCAATAAAATTGAGCTAGTAAAACTTGTTAAGCCAGAAGATTCTTATGCAGAGCTAGAAAGCTTGTTACAAGACGCTGAGAAGGTGCTACAGCTATTAGACTTACCGTACCGAGTGGTAACACTATGTACAGGCGATATGGGCTTTGCTTCGGCTAAGACTTATGATATTGAGGTTTGGATTCCGAGTGCGAATACGTACCGTGAAATCTCTTCTTGTTCTAACTTTGAAGATTTCCAAGCACGTCGTGCTAGCATTAAGTATCGTCCAGAGCCGAAGAGCAAAGCAGAGTTTGTCCATACATTGAATGGGTCAGGTCTTGCAATCGGTCGTACAGTAGCTGCAATACTTGAAAATTACCAGCAGGAGGACGGTTCTATCGTCATTCCAGCAGTGCTTCGTCCTTATATGGGTGGCGCAGAAAAAATTTCTTTGAAATAAATTAAAATAAATTAAAAAGGGGGTTGCAACCCCCTTACTACCTGTGATACAATATGTCTTGTCAGCAAATTAAATGCTTTTTGGAGAGGTACCGAAGTGGTCATAACGGGGCGGTCTTGAAAACCGTTAGAGCGCAAGCTCACAAGGGTTCGAATCCCTTCCTCTCCTCCATTATGTACACAACACGCTCAAGCGCAAAGCTTGGGCGTTTTTTTATTTTACGGATAATGGAACCGCGATAGTAGGGTGTATCATACTATGGCGGTTCCATTATTGGTGAAGTCTATATGCCTGTATGGTAGGCAACGGTGAACTACTACGATAAGTTAATTAGGCGTCTATACGCTTCGATAGGGTTGATACAAGCTAGTGGCAATTAATATACGCATATAACAATACAACACGCTCAAGCGACTCGCTTGAGCGTGTTGTATGAGAAATGTATGTAGGTGTTATTTGATAAAACGAATAGTTAGTGGGTAACGGTAAAATTCGCCGTTGTTAGCTTTTATTGCAGCGATAATAGAACAAACAATCCATACAATACCTACAGCAATTGAAGTAAGGAATCCAATAAAAATAAGCATTAGAATAGCGGAACCAATAAAGTAGATCATCATGCTAATATTAAAGTTAACTGCTTCTTTGCCTTGTTGATCCACGAAATAGGATTGATCCTTTTTGATTAGCCAGATAATTAATGGACCAAGAATAGTACCGAATGGTATTATAAATCCTGAAAATGTTGCAATATGAGTTAACATACCCCACATACGTTCATCTTTTATATTCATTTTCTCACCTCCCACAACTTTTCGTAGCTTCCCGATATTCCTCATGTGATGAAAAGTAGCATCGGAAGCACCTACTAAAAACTATATGCGATTGTATAGCTTTCATAACTAGCCTAATCATTAATATAATCAAGGAATGTTATTTAGGATATAGCGAAAAATGTAGAAAATTGTGATTTTTATTAGTATGTAGTCGAAATTAGATGATTTAATGTAATAGAAGCTTAAAAAGTCGCACTACTTGCGACGAATTTGCGACTTTATTTGAAGAAATTTCCCTGTTATTGGGATACAGGAACTGGAAATCAATATAGGACTTATTAAGGATTGTATTTATTGGGAATAAAGAGATATAATTTGAGATATTATCACAACTATTGTCGTTAAATAACTTTATTTTGGAATAATATATCGACATTTTATAACAAACAAAGTCTGGGAATATCGTTATAATAGGCGTACAAGCTATGAAATGAAAAATAAGGAGTGTGACGAAGCGAACCATGGACAAAAACCAATTAATGATACAGTTACAGTCGCTTCGGCACAAGTTATATGAAGTTGCTGAAGCAAAGGGGAGTTTTACTGATCCAGATGTTATAGCTATTAGTGAAGAAGCTGATCAGCTCATCGTCGCATTACAATATATGAAACGTAATCAAGAGTACGTCCACCAGCAACATATAAACAACTGAACAATAATGTGAGCCAATTATAGAGGTTCGGCTTTACGTCGTAATCTTAATTGCTTGAAAAATGTTTTTAACAATGTAGCGCACTCTGTTTGAAGAACGCCGCTAGTGAGCTCCGTTTCGTGGTTGAAACGGGGCTCTTGTAGTAAGTTCATCAACGTCCCCGCACAGCCAGCTTTATGGTCGCTTGTACCATAGACGACTCTTGTAACGCGAGATTGAACAATAGCTCCTGCGCACATTGGACAAGGTTCCAACGTTACATAGAGCGTACAATTTAGTAGTCTCCAAGCGTTGAGATACTGACTAGCCTGTTTAATTGCTATTATTTCTGCATGAGCGGTAGGGTCATGTAATGTCTCCCTTAGATTATGGCCTCTACCGATAATGACACCATCTTCCACGATGACAGCACCTATAGGGACTTCGCCTAGCTGCTGCGCCTTCTGAGCTTCAGCAATAGCTTCTTGCATCCAACGTTCATCTTCATGAATATACATAGCGATCTCCTTTATCTACAGAAAAATGGATTTATACATCGAACAAACATTCTTTTGTTAACAGACTGTGCATAACCTTGTTGATAATTTTATTATATCCACATATTTATTCACAAATAATCCACTTAAATATAACGGAAATGTGGACTATGTTAATAAAATGTGGATAAGTATATGATATAAGGATGTGAAATGGGTGTCGATCAAGTATAAGTTAAGTATTACTATAGCAGTAATGTTAGCTATTGTAATTGCAATTTTTCATTATGTGTGGGGCTATAATGAGCAATCCAAAAATTATGATTTGCTCGATCGTTTCAGCTTTACTTTATCAGAGCAAATTTATGAAGGGCTAGAACTTGAATCGCCAACGGCCCAGCAAGATCTTCATAACATGTTTCAATTGCTCAGTATAGGTAAACCGTACCTATTAGACATTGTGTATTACAATACAACGAATGAAGAAATTGTATATTCGGCTAATCAGTATGCCAATGCCGACATTATTATATCTAATGTACAACACAATTCCAACTATTTATATCAGTTATCAAACTTGTCTGAGCAGTCAGGAAATTATTATATAAGTGACTATCGCAACGATACAGTAAGTGAATTTAGAATAATTACACTGTATAATAAAGATATTTATAACGATATATATGGAAATAATAATTCATTGTTTTATGCAATATTAATATATTTAGTGTTCTTTTCTAGTATTGTTAGCTATTGGTTTATTGGTCGAATGCTTCAACCACTGAAAGATATATTGTGGAAGGTTAATGAAGTCAGTTCCGTCCGCTTTCATCGACCAATATCGATTACTACGAAAGATGAGTTTGGACTACTAGCATTTAAAATTAATGCGATGAGTCAAAATCTAAGCATCTATATGAATAAATTGAGAACTGCTTTTGATGAGAATCGTAGAATGAGACTGTATATGGAATCATTTCTTAATCATTCTACTGATGCGATCTATATTATGGATCTTGATGGAACGATTAATCAGACGAACCAATCATTTGTGCAGTTGTTTGGCTATACAGAGGAAGAGACAATCGGGCAACGTTATATTACTGTCCCTGAACATCTTATTCAAGAAAAAGAAAATATATTTTCGAAAATACATAAGGGTGAAATCATTTCCTCTATTGAAACGTTGCGAAGTACAAAAGATGGCGAGCTTATCCCTGTCAGCATTACAATAACGCCGATTCGCGATTCCTCTAATACGATGACAGGCTTTGCGAGTGTATGCAGAGATATGCGCCATCGTAATCAGATGGAAGAGCTCATGCGTCGCTCGGAGAAGCTTAATATGGTTGGACAGCTGGCTGCAGGTGTAGCGCATGAAATACGTAATCCATTAACAACTTTAAGAGGTTTTCTACAATTACAGGAGCAAAGTAAAAAGCTTAATGTAGATCATATCCATGTTATGTTATCAGAGTTAGATCGAATTAATCTTATAGTAGGAGAATTTCTAATATTAGCAAAGCCACAGGCGGTTAAGTTCAAAGTGAGAGATATTAGAGATATTGTCGCAGAGGTGACTTCTCTAATGGGAAGCGAAGCATTACTGCACGGTGTCACCTTAAAGGAGACCTATACTCTTGATGGTTGTCGAATTACCTGTGAAGAAAATCAATTAAAGCAGGTATTTATAAATGTGTTGAAGAATGGTATAGAAGCAATGCCAAATGGTGGACATGTGCATATTGCCGTACTACGCAATGATCAAGCCATTAGTGTGCATATTACCGATGAAGGCATTGGTATGGAAGAGGAAACATTAAAGCGCATTGGAGATCCTTTTTTCACGGGGAAGGAAAATGGTACAGGACTCGGTATGATGGTCAGTCAGAAGATTATTACGACGCATCAAGGGCAATTAGAGCTAACGAGTCAATTGAACGTTGGTACAACGGTGAAAATATTGTTACCTGCCTATCAGGATGTAGAACTAGCGGATGCGAGTAGCTTATAAACTCGATCATCTATTAAGAAGGATGTGAACATGACATTGAAGGCGGTTATCGTAGGAGCAACCGGTCTAGTAGGACGAGAATTAGTTCGGGTGCTACTAAATACTAAAAGGTATGAAAAAGTTACAGTTATAGCTCGCCGCAGACTAAGCATTGTTCATCCTCGTTTAGAACAACAACTTATTCAATTCGATCAATTGCATGAGTGTCCCCGGCAGTGGTTTGAGGAGGCAGATGTATTTTGTGCGTTAGGCACGACGATCAAGAAAGCTGGTTCAAAAGAGCAATTTGAAAAGGTAGATAATCATTATGTGATCGAGACAGCAAAGATTGCAAAGCAATCTCATAGCAACAAATTTATTGTCATAACTGCTATGAGCTCAGATGAGCAATCTAAAATATTTTATAATCGGGTAAAAGGAAAAACGGAGCAACAATTGCAGCAATTACAATTACAACAGCTGATCATTGTAAGGCCATCACTGATTTTGGGTGAGCGTAATGAAGTGAGATTCGGAGAAGCACTAGCAGTAAAGCTATCGACGTGGCTATCGTTCATATTTAAGGGTAAGATGAAAAAGTATAAGCCTATTCAAGCAAAGGATATTGCTATCGGTATGTTTAAGTTAGCAAAACTTTGCAAAGAGTCATTGATCATAGTATCATCAGATGAAATTGAAGTATGGTCCAAGAAAAAGCTAAACAAGTGAATGAACGAGGTGACATCATTGAGAATTAACAAATTTATTAGTGAGACAGGTTATTGTTCAAGGCGAGAAGCAGATAAGCTAGTAGAAGCTGGTGAAGTAACTATTAATGGAGTAAAGGCTGAGTTAGGCAGTCAGGTCGATCTTAGTGACATTGTCTGTGTAAGTGGAAGTAGAATAGGCGAGCAGAGAAAACATGTCTATATCGCGCTCTACAAGCCTACTGGGATTACATGTACGACTGAGCTTCATATACAAGGCAATATCGTTGAGTTTGTAAATCATCAGGAGCGTATTTTTCCAATTGGTAGATTAGACAAGGACTCGGAAGGACTTATTCTTTTGACGAATGATGGTGATGTTGTTAATCCTATTTTGCGCTCAGAAGGAAAGCATGAGAAAGAATATATTGTAACGGTAGATAAGCCTGTTACTGCTAGTTTCTTGAAGGGCATGAGTGAAGGTGTGCATATATTAGGAAGTATGACGCTCCCTTGTAAACTAACGCGTATAGGTGATCATACGTTCAAAATTGTTTTGACAGAAGGTCGCAATCGTCAAATAAGACGAATGTGCGATGCATTTGGCTATAAAGTTCGAGGGTTGAAGCGAATCCGTATTATGAATATTCATCTTGCAGAATTGCCTAAAGGTGAGTGGAGAGAATTAACAGAAGAAGAGAAGGATGTTTTATTCAGAGACATTCATTATCAACCGTCAAACTAAAAAAAGGCGTATATACCGATTACACGGTGTATACGCCTTTTCGTAATTATTGTTGTGATTTTACGGAAATACTTTGCGCTTTATTAGTATCAATGAAGGTATGAACGATAGAAAGTTCAACACGACGATTTTTCGCTTTGTTCTCAGCGGAATCATTGTCTACCACAGGGCGATATTCACCATAGCCGACTGGACTGAAGCGTACAGGATCAAGATTATCGTTGGATAGCATAATATCCATGAAACGAACGGCACGCATAACGCTTAGATCCCAGTTGGACTGGAATTTGCTATTGTGGATCGGCGTTGTATCGGTATGACCTGCAACAATAATGTTGAAGTCCGGATATTCATCTAACATATTAGCGATAGTAATAGCTAGCTCTTTACCATCGGTATTAACGATAGCCTCACCGGAATCGAATAACGCATTATCGCGAATCGTAATTAATAATTGTGACATATTCAATGATGTTTCTAGGCTAGTCGTTAGACCGTTAGAAGCGATGTACTCATCTAGTTCTTCCTTCAGCTCACTTAGTTCTTTCTGACTTTTGTCTAGTATATCCTGAATTTCTTCATCTGTTAGCGTTTCTTCTTGTTCAGCGGTGGCATTTTGATCATCTTCATCTTTTGATCCGCCATCTATCTGTTCAACATCAGAACCTTTTTCGATAATAGAAGGCATATCTAGTACGCCTTGACCACTGCTGAATGCAACGCTGAATGCTTTAGATAGCTCATCGAATTTTTTGGTATCAACGGAATTCATAGAATAGAGAACGATGAATAAGGCAAGTAGCAAGGTCATAATGTCTGCATAAGGAACAAGCCATGATTCATCGATATGTTCTTCGTGCTCTTCATGCCTACGCTTTCTACTCAACGTCACCTTCCTCCTTCTGTTTCATTAATTTACGCTCTGTAGGTGTCAAGTAAACAGAAAGCTTTTGCTCAATAGCAATCGTTGAGACGCCAGATTGGATGGATAGCAATCCTTCAAGCATCATTAGTCGAATTTGAATTTCTTGCTTAGACAAGCGTTTCAATTTGTTAGCCATTGGATGCCAAAGTACATAACCTGTAAATATACCTAGTAATGTTGCCATGAACGCAGCTGAGATCGCACTTGCAAGCTTATCCATATCGCTCATGTCTGATAAGGCAGCAATTAGGCCGACTACGGCGCCAAGTACCCCTAACGTAGGGGCATAAGTACCTGCTTGAGTGAAGATCAAAGCGCCACCCTTATGACGATCTTCTGTAGCAGAAATATCTTCAAGTAATACATCACGTACAAGATCTTGATCATTACCATCAATAATCATACGCATACCATTTTTCAAAAAGGCATCCTCAATATCATCAACTCTAGTTTCTAGAGCAAGAAGACCTTCACGACGCGTAATTCCTGCCCACTCAACGAATTGCTTAATAAGCTGTTCGCGCTCAGGAAGAGGGTTCTCTTTGAATAATAATTTGAATAATTTACCTACTTTTTTAAGTTCGCTTAAAGGGAAAGCGATGGTTACTGCTCCTACCGTACCGACAATAATAATCATAAAAGCTGCTGGATTGAGAAAAGCACTTAGACTTGCGCCCTTTAATGCCATACCTACTAATAGTGCTACAAAACCTAAAATTAAACCAATCACTGTTGAATTTTTCATATTACACCTCTATTAATCCGTATTCGTCATATTACTACTTCTACTATTATCGTCAAAAGGGTATTGTGAAGTTATAGTTATTTATTAGGAGGGTAGAAATAACTATAAATTTGTCGTAATTGTTACGTAATTTGTTATATTTTATATAGTAACAGTATTATGCGGTAGCGCACAAGATGCTTTATATCTAGCTGGTAGTTATGTAACATAGGTTGTCCGTATTGAAAATAGAATGATAAGTAGACTTATGGCGTTCAAAATGTCGGTAAAGTGCAGACATGCTGAGTGCAATATGTGATAATATGTCGGTATAGGAAGCGCTGTTTGGTGAAAGAATGGTAGGGTTATTGAATCAATAATGACCATTAAGTAGTGAGTAATTCAATAGTGTGAGGAATGACAAGGAGGCAATATTATTATGGGTATACGTCATGCAAGAGAATATAATGACATTTTACAAGACTTAACAGAAGCAATAGGTCAAATCGAAGACTGTTTCCGCTTCTTTGAGATGGAAGCTGCAGAATGGGAAGTTCTATCAACGGAGGAAAAACACGAGGTGTTAGAAGCACTTGCCGATGATGTTTTTTATGGGTTAGGAGAAGAATCTGTCATTGAAGTAGGTTCTGGAACAATAAGCTATAAAGCGGAACATCATATTATTGAGGTGGGGCAAAGTGACAAGGTGTCACAAATCATTCGCTTAATCTAGTAGAGGTAGTTCGAAAAGCAGACTTTGATCACGAATTAATAGTATTTATATTGAAAAGGAGTTTGTCATACTTGTGAGAAAAATTTTATGGCTAGCGTGTTTATCATATCTTGTTATTGGAATTGCACATATTATTGGTGGATCTATTCTTGAGCAGCTAGTGACGCATTATAATGTTTCGTATGCTAGTGGTGGTCAGTGGATTATGAATCAGTTTCTCGGTTTTCTCGTGGGTGTCCTGCTTGGTCCTACGCTATCAGCTAGATTAGGTAAGCGGATAACAATTGTTGTAGCAATGGGTGCATTAACGGTTGCCGAAGCATTATATAGTATGTTGTTACCGTGGGAGTGGATGCTAATCGTTGCTCCAGCAGCCGGATTTGGATTCGGTATGATTGAATCTATTGTAGGTGCACTTATTATTGAAATGTATAAGGATGCGAAGGCATCTGCAATGAGCAAGCTCGAAACGTTTTTCGGGATCGGAGCATTAATTATTCCGTTAGCTGCAGCCTTCTTAATTCGTAATCATATTTGGGAATGGTCATTCCCCATTTTAACAGCAATTAGCGGCATTACATTATTACTATGGCTATGCTTATCCTTCGGAAAAGATATCGATGATCAGCTATCACGGCCAACGAAAGCGCAGCGTCAAGAAGCGGGTGTTCGATTGAAGTATACATCAAGGGCGCTTCCGTTTCTTATTATATCCATGGCATTTTTCTTTTTATATGTAGGGACAGAAATGAGTTTCTCTAATTACTTACCCTCAATATTAATTGAACGTACTACATTATCAGAATCTAGTGCAGCAGGAATGTTGAGCTTATTCTGGGGCTTTATGGTTATTGGTCGAATGTTCTGTGGTATTTTGGCAGATCGCTATGGATATATTCGTTATCTAATAATCTCGATGGTCGGATCGGTCATAGCATTTATTGGGATAGCGGTATTTGAAGGAACAACGGCTATTCTTATTATGATCGCCTTAAGTGGTCTAAGCTTCTCAGGCGTGTTTGGCATTGGTTTGGTATATGTGAACTCTTGTATTTCCGGCATGACAGAACGGACGACAAGTCTGTTAGTAGCTTGTGGTGGAATCGGCGGTGCGCTCTTCCCGAGATTAACAGGCTGGGTGATGGATAAATATATGGTATCGGCAACATTGGCTCTTATTGCTTGTATTGTGGCTGTGATGCTTGTTTGTATGGTCGTCATGATGTTAGTAGGTCGTAATCGTGATTTGCAACAAGTGAAAAGCGCTTAGCTGTACAATAAGGCGGTAGGAAGAACAATCTTCGTACCGCCTTTTGCTATAGAAATAGATCAGAGTAAGCAATGGTATAAATTTGTACAGGCTAGCATAGTGTATCTAATATATAGAAAAAAAAAGCATTTCAGGAGCACTTCACATAAATGAAGTGTTCTCGAAATGCTTTTTTCGAAAACTATTATTTACTTGCTTTTACATATGTATCGTAGTCTTCATCAGATAAGATGTGACGAGCAGTTACATAACGTGGCTTGTAGTAGGAAGAATCCAATGAATCGATAACTACGCCCTTACTAGTAGAGGAATGGGCGAATTTACCATCACCTACATAAATACCAACGTGAGTAATGCCACCGTTGTTAGAACCGCTAGTATCGAAAAATACTAGATCTCCAGCAACTAAATCTGCTGTAGCAACTTTCGAACCTTCTAAAGCTTGGTCGGCAGAACGTCTTGGCAATTCATAACCCATTTTATCGAATATGTATCTTACAAAACCAGAACAATCAAATCCGCTAGTTGTATTACCACCGTATTTGTATTTTGTTCCTTTTACATCTTCGATGCTCGTAAGCATGGATGAATTTGCGGAAGCGTTTCCCACAGAGAAAGTCAAAAGAACGATAAGTGCTGTAAGCATTAAACTAAACTTCTTCACAATTTAAGACTCCTTCCAAATGTGCCGACGAGGTTAGCTGACGGGTTCGGTTGAAGGTTCCCTATGAGACTAGCAATTATGAATATTCATAATCTAGCTCAATTCACCCCAAATGGATCCCCCGTTTCTTAAGTGATTAAGCTTAAGAATTTGGCAATATAGGCTTACTTGTTACAAGCTTTATCATAGACTGAAAATTCAATTCTGTGTAGAATGTGAGAATATTCTAATGGTTTCTCATTCTATACTCAGAAATATGACTAGAAAATTTACTAGGCAGATTAGCTTGATCCGGTAATAACATCCGCATTTGCACGCATAAATGGGTGTATTTTCATAAGAATTTGTGTATGATAAGAGGATAATATTCGTTGTGTGAAAGGTTGGTCTATATGGAAAATAGTAATGAAAATAAATCGGCTCCGTCTAATTTCATTAAAAATATAGTAATAGAGGATTTACAAGAGGGCCGGGTTCAGGAAATTTACACGAGATTTCCCCCAGAACCTAATGGATATCTTCATATTGGGCATGCCAAATCTATTTGTTTGAACTTTGAGCTGGCTGATGAATTTAAAGGGAAAACAAATTTACGTTTTGATGATACTAATCCTGTTAAGGAAGATACGGAATATGTAGATTCTATTATGGAAGACGTAAGATGGTTAGGTTTTGAATGGGATGCGTTATTCTATGCCTCTGATTATTTCGAAGAGATGTATAATCGTGCGGTATTGCTTATTAAGAAGGGTAAAGCATATGTATGTGACCTGACAGCGGAACAAACTCGTGAGCTGCGTGGTACGTTAACTGAACCTGGTAAGGATAGTCCTTATCGTAATCGCAGCGTGGAAGAGAATCTTGATCTATTTGCACGTATGCGTGCAGGTGAATACGAGGATGGTGCGCGAGTACTTCGTGCCAAAATTGATATGGCTGCTCCTAATATTACATTGCGTGATCCAATATTATACCGCATTGCTCATGTACATCATCATCGCACTGGAGATGCGTGGTGCATCTATCCGATGTATGACTATGCGCATCCACTAGGTGATGCAATTGAAGGTATTACTCACTCTATTTGTACATTAGAATTTGAAGATCATCGTCCGATGTACGATTGGGTTATTGAACAATGTGAGATGGAAACACAAACGCATCAATATGAGTTTGCGCGTCTTAACATTACAAATACAATTATGAGCAAGCGCTATTTGAAATCGCTAGTAGATGAAGGCGTTGTTAATGGATGGGATGATCCTCGTATGCCGACGATTAGTGGTATGCGTCGTCGAGGATACACAGCGGAATCTATTCGTAACTTCTGTCGGGAGATTGGTGTTGCGAAAGCGAATAGCATTATTGATGAACGTAATCTTGAGTTCTTTATTCGTGAAGATTTGAAGATGAAGGCCCCGAGAACGATGGCTGTACTTGATCCGATCAAAGTGGTCATTACGAACTATCCAGAAGGTCAAATCGAATGGTTAGATGCTGAGGTAAATGCAGAAAATCCAGAGATGGGTATGCGTCAAATTCCGTTCTCTCGTGAAATTTATATTGAGCGTGAAGATTTCATGGAAAACCCGCCCAATAAATATTTCCGTCTATTCCCTGGTAATGAGGTTCGTTTGAAGCATGCTTACTTTATAGTGTGTAATGATGTGATCAAGAACGAGGATGGTGAAGTTGTAGAACTTCATTGTACGTACGATGTGGCAACGAAATCAGGCAGTGGCTTCAACGCTCGTAAAGTAAAAGGTACGATTCACTGGGTTGAGGCATCAAGTGCTATTCCAGCACAGTTGAGACTGTTAGAACCACTACTAGTAGATGAGACGGATAATAAGGATAAGCCATTATTAGAACGGATCAATCCGAATTCTATGCAAGTTGTGAATGGCTATATTGAACCAAATATGAAGGATGCACAAGCGGGAGATCAGTTCCAATTTTTCCGTCATGGCTATTTCTGTGTAGATAAAGAAAAGAGTAGTGAAGATGTGCTAGTATTCAATCGAATTGTATCGCTGAAAAGCTCATTCGATGCGAAGAAAGCGTAAGGAGAGTCGACAACGGTGAGTAAATATTGGAGTCCGCTAACTGCTGCATTGGAACCTTATATACCAGGTGAGCAGCCGAAGGATAAGAAATATATTAAGTTGAATACGAATGAAAATCCTTATCCACCATCTCCCAATGCAATGGCAGCGATGGCAGATGCAATTAATGAGGATTTGCGCTTGTATCCTGATCCTAATTGCGAATCACTAGTGGCAGCATTAGCAACGCGTCATGGATTACAGCCTAATCAAATATTTGTAGGTAATGGTTCTGATGAAATATTAGCCTTTGCATTCGCATCGTTCTTCGATCCGAGTAAGCCTGTCCTATTCCCTGATATTTCATATAGCTTTTATAAAGTATATGCGAAGTTCTACGGTATAACGCCGAAGCTTATACCATTGGATGAGCAATTCAACATCAAGGTAGAGGAATATGTAGGGGAGCATGGTGGCGTTATTATTCCGAACCCGAATGCTCCGACGGCAATTTTAATATCATTGGAGCATATTAAGCAATTGCTTGAACAGAATCCCGAACAAGTTGTTATTATTGATGAAGCTTATATCGACTTCGGGGGTCAATCTGCGGTTGTCTTAGTGGATAGCTATCCTAATCTATTAGTTATTCAGACCTTGTCGAAGTCTAGATCATTAGCTGGATTACGTGTTGGTTTTGCCTTTGGCTCAGCAGAGCTGATCGAAGGCTTGAACCGTACGAAGAACTCATTTAATTCTTATACTTTAGACCGCGTTGCACTTGCAGGGGCAGTAGCTTCTATTGAAGACGAGACCTATTTTGTAGAAATGAATGCAAAGGTCATTGCTACTCGTGAGCGTGTCGTCAAGCAGCTTGAGCAGCTACACTTTTTGGTTACTCCTTCAGCGGCTAATTTTGTATTTATTTCTCACCGCAGTATACCTGCAACGCAACTCTTTGAGCAATTAAGAGCAGCGGGTGTGCTTGTTCGTTACTTTGCCTCACCGCGCATTGATAATTTTTTACGTGTAAGCATTGGAACGGATGAAGAAATGGATGTGTTTATTAAAGCATTACAGAAATTAACGTTACAATAAATAAGTATGAATACAAGTAATAAGAAGCTAGTTATAGCTAATGAGTAGCTAGTAATGATTGATAAAAGTAGTCTGATTCACTTAAAATGCACCTCTAATTGTTAGCGATGTCTAACTTTTCGGGGTCACTTCACAAGTGGTCGGGCTGCTTTTTTTGCTGTATCGTATCCACCAGCGTGATAATAGTGAAATAATTAGAAATTGATGGCTTGTGTATAAAGGATGACAAAATGCTGAACACTATATAAAGTGGTTTCACTGTTATTGACAATTCTAACTGTAACGTTTATTATTACAGTATAACGCAGGGAGGACCACTTAAAGTGAATAGTGAATTTACAATTGCAGTGCATAGTTTAGTCTATTTGGCTAATTTGCCAGATAACATGGCTAGTAGTGAGATGATTGCTGATAATGTTGGTACTCATTCTGCGCGTATTCGTAAAGTCATGAGTGGTATGCGTCGTAGTGGCTTTGTTAATACAAGAGAAGGTTCTGGTGGCGGGTATCGACTTACTATTGATCCTAGCACTGTAACACTGGCGGATATTTACCGCGTGATGGCTCAAGGATCGCTCATTCCAAGCTGGTGCTCAGGTAATCCTGATGGTGACTGTATGGTTGGCTCGAACATGAATTCTGTTATGTATGGCATCTTTTGTACAGCAGAGAAGAAGTTAGAAGAACATTTCAGCGATATTACAATTAGTGATGTGCTTAAGCAAATTCACAGTTGTTAAGTTTCACCGCATGGTGTGAAGGGATTTTCCCATAATCATATATATTAGTTAGAGAGGATGATTGTAATGGCAATTTCATTAACTAAAGATAATTTTAATCAATCCATCGAAAGCGGAGTAGCATTAGTAGATTTTTGGGCTCCTTGGTGTGGACCTTGTAAAATGCAACTTCCAATCGTTGAAGAACTAGCTACTGAACTTGAAGGTCAAGCAGTAATCGGTAAAATCAACGTTGACGACCAACCTGAGCTAGCTGCTCAATTCGGCGTTATGAGTATTCCAACACTAATTCTTTTCAAAGATGGTCAACCAGTTGATAAAATGGTAGGTCTTCAAAGTAAAGATGCACTTAAAGCAAAAATTTCTAATGCTTAAATAATTGAGGCATTGATATAAGGGGGCTGTTGCTGTAGTGAAATCCACTACAGCAACAGCTTTCTTTGTGTGGATAGGCAGTCATATTCGAAGTCGAGTAAGCTACGAAGCTATCTCATTGTGATCACAAGCGAACGGGTCTTTCTTTGTTTGACTGGCTAGGGTATAATAGCGAAAGCTGTTTACAATCGGTTTCGAGTTAATGCTTCCGAAGTGACTTTATTGTTACGAGGTAGCTTGAGAGTAATATACAATAAAGTATTTAGGAGTTGAAATGATGGGTCTTTCATGTGGTGTTGTTGGTTTGCCGAACGTAGGTAAGTCCACACTTTTTAACGCAATTACGCAAGCTGGTGCTGAATCAGCTAACTATCCATTCTGTACAATTGATCCGAACGTTGGCGTTGTTGAAGTGCCAGACGAGCGTTTAGATAGACTGGTGGAATTAGTAAAGCCGAACAGTATCGTACCAACTGCATTTGAGTTTGTTGATATTGCAGGTCTTGTTGCTGGAGCGAGTAAAGGTGAAGGTCTTGGTAACAAGTTTTTAGCTCATATTCGTGAAGTAGATGCGATTGTACATGTTGTACGTTGCTTCCAAGATGAGAATATTACACATGTATCTGGTAAAGTTGATCCGCTTAGTGATATCCAAACGATTAATTTAGAACTAATTTTAGCTGATATCGATTCTGTTGATCGTCGTATCGATCGTTCTCGTAAAAACATAAAGAACGGTGACAAAAAGATCGCACAGGAAGTTGAAATTCTTGAGCGCGTGAAGGAAGCATTATATAATGACCAACCCGCTCGTAGTATCGAATTAACTCCTGATGAGTTGACGCTAATCAAAGATCTTCATCTATTAACATTGAAGCCAGTATTATATGCTGCGAATGTAAGTGAAGCAGAAGTTGCCAATGCTGATGACAACGAATTTGTGAAAATTGTTCGTGACTTTGCTGCCCAAGAAGGCGCTGAAGTCGTAGCAATTAGTGCAAAAGTTGAATCAGAAATTGCAGAACTTGATGGCGAAGACAAGGAAATGTTCCTTGAAGAGCTAGGTCTTGCTGAGTCTGGACTTAATCGTCTCATTCGTTCCGCTTATAAATTATTAGGTCTATACACGTACTTTACTGCTGGTGTTCAAGAGGTTCGTGCTTGGACGATTCGCAAAGGTATGAAAGCACCACAAGCAGCGGGAGTTATCCACACTGATTTCGAACGTGGTTTCATTCGTGCAGAGGTTGTTTCTTACGATGATTTATCGGCAGCAGGTTCGATGGCTGTAGCTCGTGAGCGCGGTCAATTGCGACTTGAAGGTAAAGAGTATTTGGTAAAAGACGGCGATGTTATACATTTCCGTTTCAACGTATAGCGTCATTGATCAATAATGAATGAAATATGAGTGCTTGGTGAATCCTTGAAGGAGGGACCAGGCACTTTTTTTATCCACATGTGTATACTAAAGGGGTTCGACTGTGATCACGAAGTTATACACTGTGGATTACTCGGCATCGAAGCTATTGTCCACAGAAAGAAAGATCTTAATAAGTTGTGGATAATAGCTTTCCATTTTGTGTATATCCTATTAATATTTGTGGATAATCCTGTGCATAACTCGATACTTTTGTGCATAACTCGATTTTTAGGTATTCAATGCAAAGCAAATATCGATTGAAGCCTGTTGATGTGATATAATAATAATTATCTTATTTTGAGGAAATGACAGAGGTGAGTGACTGTGTTAGATCGTTTACAAGCACTAGCTGATCGGTACGAGAAACTAAGCGAGTTGCTGTGTGATCCGGACGTATCGAGTGATCCTAAGAGGTTAAGAGAGCTTTCCAAAGAGCAATCTGATCTTCAAGGTGCATATGATGCTTTTACAGAGTATAAACAAGTTAGCGAGCAATTCGAAGAGGCTAAAGAAATGCTGGGCGAAAAACTTGATGATGAAATGCGCGACATGGTGAAAATGGAAGTCGATGAACTAGGTGCGCGCAAAACGGAGCTTGAGGAGAAGGTACGTATATTGCTTCTTCCAAAAGACCCTAATGATGATAAAAACGTAATCGTCGAAATTCGTGGTGCAGCAGGTGGAGATGAAGCAGCATTATTCGCATATGAACTATATCGTATGTACAATAGATATGCTGATACACAAGGCTGGAGAACGGAATTGATGGAGTTTACTGAAAATGACGTTGGTGGTTTCAAAGAGGTTATTTTCATGATTAGTGGTAAAGGTGCTTACAGCAAATTGAAATATGAAAGTGGCGCACACCGTGTACAACGTATTCCCGTAACGGAATCTGGCGGGCGTATTCATACGTCTACATCCACGGTAGCAGTAATGCCGGAAGTAGAAGAGGTAGACGTAGAGATCTTCGATAAAGATATCCGTGTAGATACATTCTGTTCTAGTGGCGCTGGTGGTCAGTCCGTTAATACAACGAAATCCGCTGTGCGTGTCCTTCACGTACCAACGGGTATTATGGCAACTTGTCAAGATGGTAAATCTCAACACGAGAATAAAGCCAAAGCACTTCAAGTTCTTCGTGCACGAATCTCCGATGTTCAACGTCGAGAAGAAGAAACAAAGTATGCTGGAGAACGTAAAAGTAAAGTTGGAACGGGCGATCGCTCGGAACGTATTCGTACGTACAACTTCCCGCAAAGTCGGGTAACCGATCATCGTATTGGCTTAACATTGCATAAGCTGGACTCTGTTATGAACGGTGACATTGAAGAGATTATTAATCATCTAACATTGGCTGATCAAGCCGATCATCTTGAACAAGAAACGATGGGTGCATAATAGTTACCTAGAGTGAATATATAGAGCGCTAGTTACGAGCAATATCTTACGAATAGGTAAGAGGCTGCTATGAACTGGCGCTTTCTTTTGATTAGCATTAGAAAGTGGTGAAAAACTGTGACAGCAACAACGGTGACATTAGAAGAGTGTATGGCTATAGATGAGGATATAAGAACAAAATTGCAGCAAGCTACTACTTATTTGACGGAATGTGGTGTGGAAGAAGCTAAGGAGAATGCACAATTAATTATGCTTCATGTTCTGAATGTGGAGCGGGGGCGCTTATTACTTATGTGGCGGGATATGTTTCCAAAAGCTAAGCTAGTGCCGTGGGGAGAGTTATTAGCTCGTAAAGGTAAAGGTGAACCGATCCAATATATGATTGGTGAAGCCTGGTTCTATGGAAGAAGCTTTACTGTGTCCTCTGCTGTACTTATTCCGCGTCCTGAGACGGAGCTACTTGTTGAAGCGGTGATTAAGGCAGGTACTAAGCTGTGGCAGCATAAAGCGAAGCAACCTGTAGTTCTAGATATAGGTACTGGAAGCGGCGCTATATCATTAACGTTACAGCTAGAACAGCCCCAGTGGCGAGTGATTGCCTCTGATATTTCCGCTGATGCATTAAGCGTCGCTAAGCATAATGCAGCCCAATTGGGCATCGCGCATAAAATAGGCTGGCAACAAGGTGATTTACTACAACCATTTATTATAGAAGGGCAAGCGCTGCAATATGAAGGTCAACATATTGATATTTTAGTATCCAATCCGCCCTATATTCCACAGAGTGATATGGCACAGCTCCAAAGAGAAGTGCGTGATTATGAACCGCATCTTGCATTAGTTGGTGGTGAGGATGGGCTTGATCCTTATCGTGTGATGTTATATAAGCTGGCCAAATTAGAAGTTAAGCCAACGATTGTGGCGTTTGAACTGGGGATTCATCAGCCTGCCATTGTCGTAGATATGATGAAAGAGATGGGCGCTTGGGACGATATCTCGGTTATTACAGACTATAATGGAATAGACAGACATGTTATCGCGGTAAAAAAGTAGATTGATAGGTTTATAGATTAGATGAGCTGGACATAATAGGGTTAGAGACGTTCCGGGACGCAAGCAAGTACATTTTAGCGGATGTACGAGAGGAGCTTGTGTAATGTTATCTAATTCATCTAATCAATTTTCTTTTTCTTATCGCAAAGTATATGGGTATGTCGCTATTATTTTAATCGTGCTAATTATGAGCTGGGAAAATCAAAAGGTTGACGCAGCATTTAATATGGAATCTATTCCAGAAGAATCTATTCGTCTACGTATTCTTGCTAATTCCGATGCTCCCAATGATCAACTTATTAAAGCAGTCGTTCGTGACGAAGTTGTCGCAGCAATGAATAGTTGGGTAACTGAACCATTAACGATTGAGGCAGCTAGAGAAGTGCTAAGCGCACATGAAGCGGAATTGCAAAACATTATTGCAACAACACTTACTAATAACGGTTATCAATATGGATTTACTACAGAGATTGGCCAAGTCGAATTTCCTACAAAAATGTATGGGCAGCTTGTCTATCCTGCCGGGATGTATGAAGCATTACTCATTACATTAGGCCAAGGGGAAGGGCGTAACTGGTGGTGTGTACTATTTCCACCGCTATGCTTTGCTGATACAGTATCAGGCGAAGCGACAGCTAGTCCATCTGTAGAGGCGGCAGTAGTGACAACGGGAGTAGAACAATTAGCAGCAACGTCAGAGGTAGAAACAGCATCGGTAGCAACGACAGATGTAGAAGTTGATTTTTTCATCGTTGAATTGTTTGAAGATTTGGGAGCATGGTTCTCCTCACTATTTGCATAAACATTAGCGAATTCAAATATTGAAGCGATAAGCGGCATAGCTGTTTATCGCTTTTTATTGTGGTCATTTGAAGCTATACTGTAAGTATAAGAAGTCATACTGTAGATATATGAAGTTATACTATAAGTATAAGTTGAAGAAACGAAGGATTGATAGCCGTGAATAACAGTACTCATTTATGGAAAATTAATATAGAGCAATCGGGCTGGGAGCAACAGCTAGAGGAAGCGGCATATGCACTTCAGCAAGGGAAACAAGTAGCCTTTCCTACAGAAACGGTATACGGATTAGGAGCAGATGCAACTTCAAGTGAAGCAGTACAAGGAATTTTCGCGGCAAAGGGCAGACCGTCTGATAACCCCTTAATCGTACATATTAGCGATAAGAGGCAATTGGATGGATTAGTTGAACATTATGATGGACTTGCAGAGCAGTTGATGGAGCGTTTCTGGCCGGGACCTTTAACTATCGTGTTACCTGTAAAGGAAGGTGTACTATCTCCTTATGTAACAGCAGGACTCGCAACAGTAGGTGTTCGTATGCCTGATCATCCTATAGCACTTGCGTTGATCGAGCAAGCCAATTGTCCGCTTGCTGCGCCAAGTGCAAATCGTTCGGGCCGCCCAAGTCCTACACTTGCCGGGCATGTATATGAAGATTTGGCAGGACAAATCGCAGGTATTGTCGATGGTGGAGCGACAGGAGTTGGCTTAGAATCTACTGTTGTTGAGGTCGATGGTGATTCTACCATTCGTGTGTTGCGCCCAGGCGGAGTAACGGAGGACGATTTGAGAGTATGTTGTCCAGAGGCGAACATTGTGACGGAAACGGAGCTGCAAAGTAGGGAGGCACCTCGTTCCCCAGGGATGAAATATACGCATTATGCACCGAAAGGACAGCTTATCGTTGTGAAAGGTGAAGCAACTCAAGTGGCTGCCTATATCGGGGCGCAATTGGATCGTTACCAAGCGACTGAGCGATGTGGTGTATTGGCTTTTGCTGAGCATATGGAGCATTATCGTGCCGCTGAGCTTGTCATTAGTATGGGAAGTATTCATCATCTTGAAGAAGCTGCGGCTTCGCTCTATGCTGCCTTACGAAGCTTTGATGAACAGAATATTTCTCGGATATGGTCGGAAGCAAGTAGCTACGATGGTATCGGTGCGGCATTGATGAATCGATTGCATAAGGCGGCTGGTCATGTCGTTGTCAATGTCTAACGAACATTATTTTTTGATTTATTAAATTAATAGTCAACTTTATCTCCTTCTCCGCATATGTTTGTACAAGTATAGTGGACAAGGAGATCATTTATGTTAGATACAAACGCATGGATAGGACAGCTTATGGCGATCATGATGATTGCGATCGCATTAGGTTTTGATGCATTTTCACTCGGAATAGGCATTGGTCTGAAAGGAATTCGTTATCGACATATATTGAAGCTTGGTATCGTAATCGGGTTGTTCCACATTGTGATGCCCATTGGTGGTATGCTCATGGGCAATCTGATGAGCTCGGTTCTTGGCAACTGGGCTACTATTGTAGCGGGAATACTATTAATTATGTTAGGTACGCACATGATTATTAATTCCTTTAAGGAAGAAGAAATGCAAATGTTAGATCATCGAACATTTTGGGGACTTATGCTGCTATCATTTAGTGTAAGTGTAGACTCTTTTTCAGTGGGCATTACACTTGGAATGTTTCAAGCAGAATTCTGGCTAACGGTATGTTTATTCGGGATATTGGGAGCTGTAATGGCTATGCTAGGATTAAGTCTTGGTAAAAGAGTGAGTCAATCAATGGGAATATACGGTGAGACATTTGGTGGCATTATTCTTGTCGTGTTTGGGGTTTATTTTATAGTATAATAGGAGTTGAAGGGAGTTGGCGCTATGAAAAGAATATTATTCATATGCACGGGTAATACTTGTCGATCTCCTATGGCGGAAGCATTTCTCAAAAGTCTTGCCTATGAAAAGGGGTTAACCGTTGCTGTACGTTCAGCAGGAATATCGACGGTGAATGGTATGCCAGTATCGGCTAATTCGTTACACGCTCTGAATCGTCGTGGTATTCAACATAAAGGAAGCTCATCTGTACTGCAAGAAGAAATACTGGAATGGGCGGATCTCGTCTTAACGATGACATCTGCACATAAACGAGATTTGTTGCAACAATATGCTCATATGATGGACAAAACCTTCACGTTGAAGGAGTTCGCCTATATGGATGAAGATCTGGAACAGATAATTACGGAGCTAGAAAGTTTATATACAGATGTGCAGATGAAGCAAATTTTAGGACAACCCGTAGAGGAAAAGCAACGTCAGCGGTTGATGGCATTGGAGCGGACTATTCCTAGCTTTGATATTGCAGATCCATATGGAGGCACACAGTCACATTATGATCATTGTGCCGATGAACTAGAGGAAGCGATCTTCAAGCTAGTCGACAAACTATTATTACGTAATCAACAACAAAAATAGATGATAAATTCTAATAATTAGATGATTGATATTTGCAGCTAAATCCGCTATTATATAGCTATATAAGCGGTCTTCGATGTAACTGGCGACGGAAGTGGGTAACCACGATGGAGCATCGGAGTATACGGCCGGTCGCCTGGGCAAAGAGCAACGTGCTATTCATAGCATGTTTTGCTCTTTTTTTCATTTTTTAAGGAAAAGCGGTATACTACAAGTATACTTTATGTTCAAAAAAACATCTTGTATCCAATCAAATTATCGAACCGAGAGGGTGTTATGCTTGAAAATTGCAATTGGTGCTGATCACGGTGGATATCGTCTAAAAGATGAAATTGTCCCATTTTTGAAATCATTAGGTCATGAAGTGGAAGATTTTGGCTGTGATTGTAATGGTTCAGTAGATTATCCTGATTATGCATTGCCCGTATGTGACCAAGTTACAGCAGGTAAGGCAGATCGTGGTATTTTAATTTGTGGAACAGGTATTGGAATGTCTATTGCTGCTAACAAGCATGCAGGTATCCGTTGTGCTTTAGTAGGCGATACATTCTCAGCACAAGCCACTCGAGATCATAATGACACGAATGTACTTGCACTTGGTGAGCGTGTTACTGGTCCAGGTCTAGCGTTAGATATTGTGAAGATTTGGATTGAGACACCATTCTCTAATGGTGAACGTCATGTCGGTCGCCTGAAAAAAGTAACAGATATTGAAAAGCGATTCATTACTGGGGAGTAGTGCAGTATGACACATTCGCTTGATCTTATTGCAACGCAAGTTGAAACTGTCATCTGCGAACTGATGGAAGTGTGTCAATGGACAAAACCGAAATTGTTAGTGTTCGGGACGAGTACTAGTGAAGTGATCGGGGAGCATATTGGCAAAGCAGGGGCAGTTGATGTAGCAAGTGCGATTTATCGCGGAATCGAAGCTGCACGTCAGCAATTCAATTTTATTCCCGTTTTTCAATGCTGTGAGCATCTCAATCGTGCCATTGTTATAGAACAGGATGTAGCGGAGTTACTTCATAAAGATATTGTCCATGCTGTACCAGTGCCCCATGCTGGAGGCTCGATGGCTGCTTACGCATTTACACAAATGAAGCAGCCGTGTCTTGTTGAAACGATTGCAGCAGATGCAGGAATTGATATCGGTGATACGTTTATTGGGATGCACTTGAAGCAAGTAGCGGTTCCCTTACGAGGGTCATTGCGCTCAATTGGTTCAGCGCACTTAACGATGGCGTACTCTAGGCCGAAGTTGATCGGCGGACCTCGTACCACCTATGTTCGCATGTGATTACGATGTGTATGCTGACGTAGCAAATTCGACTTCGAATATGGCTTTCCATGGGGCGTATGATGCCCCTGCTCGGAAGCTCCAATTCTTATTTTTTAACTTTCTTTGAAAGTATATATAAATCAAATTCTAGCCTATGCTTTCGATGTATTTTTGTATCATTGAAGTCTAGCAAGAAGTAACAAAAATTTTAGGAGGAATAATAATGGAAAATTTACGTAAACAGGATCCGAAAATTTTGGAAGCTCTTGGTCTAGAGCTTAAGCGTCAACGCGATAATATTGAGTTAATCGCTTCTGAAAACATCGTTAGCCCAGCGGTACTAGAAGCTATGGGTTCAGTATTAACGAACAAATACGCAGAAGGTTATCCAAGCAAACGTTACTACGGTGGTTGTGAGCATGTTGATATTGTTGAAGATATCGCTCGTGATCGTGCAAAAGAACTATTCGGTGCGGAACATGCTAACGTTCAACCTCACTCAGGTGCACAAGCGAATATGGCAGTTTATCTTGCTGCATTGAAACCTGGTGATACGGTATTAGGTATGAATCTTGCTCATGGTGGTCACTTAACTCATGGTAGCCCAGTTAATGCTTCCGGTATTCTATATAACTTTGTTGCATATGGTGTACAAGAAGATTCTTTCACTATTGATTATGAAGAAGTTCGTAAGCTTGCGTTCAAGCATCGTCCTCGTATGATTGTGGCTGGTGCAAGTGCATATCCTCGTATTATTGACTTTGAAAAACTTGGTCAAATTGCGAATGAAATTGGTGCGTTGTTCATGGTTGATATGGCGCATATCGCAGGTCTTGTCGCTGCTGGTTTGCATCCAAATCCAGTGCCTCATGCTCACTTTGTTACAACGACAACACATAAAACTCTTCGTGGACCTCGTGGTGGTATGATTCTTTGCCGTAAGCCTTGGGCTGCTGCGATCGATAAAGCTGTATTCCCTGGTTCTCAAGGTGGTCCATTGATGCATATTATTGCTGCTAAAGCTGTTGCACTCGGCGAAGCTCTACAAGATGATTTTAAGCAATATGGACAGAATGTTGTTAACAATGCAAAAGATCTTGCAGATGGACTTACTGCAAATGGTATTAATCTAGTTTCTGGTGGTACAGATAATCACCTCATGCTGATCGATACTCGTAACTTGAACATTACTGGTAAAGTTGCTGAACATATTCTTGATGAAGTTGGCATTACAGTGAACAAAAATGCAATTCCATTTGACCCAACTAGCCCGTTTGTAACAAGTGGTATCCGCCTAGGTACACCAGCTGTAACTGCGCGTGGTATGAACGCTGAAGCTATGCAAGTGATTGCTGATGTTGTCGCAATGGTATTGAAAAACCCTGAAGATGAAGCTGTGAAAGAAGAAGCTCGCGTTAAAGTTCGTAATCTTACAGCTAAGTTCCCTATCTACCCAGGTCTAACTTACTAATAGAATAATATATTAGACTGTCCTGTCAGAAAAACACTTCTGATAGGGCAGTTTTTTTATCTTTTAAAGTCAAATAATATGTTTCAAATATAACGAATAGGAGGGATTAATTATGCAAATAGTAAGGAAGTGAAGTATATCTGGAACACAATAATTAATTCAATATATTACCACTATACGTAACATTTAACTGGGATAAAATGTGCTCACAATAAATTCACTATTTTATTGAGTGCGTTAATAATTCAGTAGTACCAAGGGATTATTCGTCAAGGTTTACAAGTATTTAACCATTGTAAATTTTTGTTGTGTTGACACGTTTTACATTCAAGTAGTATAGTCAACCCCATGTTTTCATTTAAGAATTGTATAATCGCAAGATAGCATAAATATTAGTTTTGTTGCATGAGGATACACCCTTCTAATATTTTCATCATGATTTTTACGGTTCAAACAACAAAGCTTAACCACATCTAGATTAAAGGGGAGTAAGAACATGAACAGAAAGAATCTAATTTCTATCCTTTCTTTGGTACTTGTACTAGCTATTTTCACAACTGGCTGTGCTAGTGGTTCTGGAAGTAAGAGTGGCGCAAGTAATAATGAATTCCGTATGAATTTAGCTACCGAGCCTCCAACATTAGATCCAGCACAAGCAACAGATCAAGTATCTTTTACAGTTATTAATGCAATCTATGAAGGTCTAACAATTGTTGACGAGAATGGTGATATTCAACCAGGTGTTGCTGAAAAATGGGATATTTCGGAAGATGGTAAAACATACACATTTACAATTCGTTCAGACGCTAAATGGAAAAATGGCGATGCTGTAACTGCTAACGATTTCGAATTTTCTTGGAAACGTGCGCTTAATCCAGAGTTAGCTCCTAAACCATCTGAATATGCGTACCAATTGTACTATATCAAAGGCGCTGAAGCTTATAACACGGGTAAAGGCTCTGTTGATGATGTAGGTGTAACTGCTACAGACGAGCACACTCTTGTCGTGACACTTAACAGCCCAACAACATATTTTGAATCATTGCTATCTACTGCTATCTACTTCCCAGTTCACTCTTCTGTAACTGAGAATGAAGCTTTCGCTGCAGCGGCTGATACGATGATTACTAATGGTCCATTTACAATGACGGAATGGAAACGTAATACATCGATTGTTCTTGAGCCCAACGAAAATTATCATGCTCTTGCTGATATTAAATTCGCAAAAGTATCCATGACTATCGTTAATGATCCAAGTTCAGAACTTAATATGTATAAAACAGGTAAATTAGATTATGCTGGTCACCCAACGGGTACACTTCCAACTGATCAATATGCAACACTTGCAAAAGAATATCCAAACGATTATGAAGTTAAAGGAACTGCAAGTTTGTATTACTACATTATCAATACAACTGTAGAACCTTTCAATAATGCAAAAATTCGTCAAGCTTTATCAATGGCGATCAGTCGTTCTGACTTAACTGAAAAAGTAACACTTGGTGGTCAAATTCCTGCATTTGGACTAGTTCCTCCAGGTATTAAAGGTGTTGAAGATGAGTTCCGTAGTGAAGTTAAAGATGATTACTTCCAAGAAAATATTGAAGAAGCAAAAGCATTACTTGCTGAAGGTCTTGCAGAACAGGGTTGGACTGAGCTTCCTGCGTTCAAATTAACTTATAACACTGATGCTGCTCATCAAAAAGTAGCTGAGGCAATTGTTGATATGTGGCGTACAAATCTAGGAATTGATGCTCAAATCGGTAACGAAGAATGGGGCGTATTCTTAGATAATCGTACAGCAATGAACTACCAAATCGCACGTGCCGGTTGGGGAGCAGACTATAATGATCCAATCTCATTCATTGGTCTATTCACTTCTAATAGCGGTAATAACAACACAGGTTACGCCAATCCAGATTACGATGCTTTGATCGCTCAAATTAACGCTACGGATGATCAAAAGGTTCGTATGGAATTAATGGCTCAAGCAGAAAAAATGCTTATTGAATCACATTCTATTATGCCGCTTTACTATTACAGTTCAGTGCATATGATGAGACCTGATGTAAAAGGTGTATATGTTGACTTTAAAGGTGATGTTAACTACACACGTGGGTACTACGAACAAGAACAAGAATAGGGTTCAGAGATACTTCTGAAAACTTACTTTTGAACTTGCATTAATAATACAAGTTGGGGGGATATATGCTTCTTTTTCAGCATATATCCTTCTCTTGTAACATGACATATTGGAGGTGTGACATAAGTTGGTCCGCTATATTATACAGAAGATAATGTACATGCTCTTGTCGATATTTGTTTTAGCTTCAGCGACGTTCTTCTTAATGAAGGCGATACCGGGTAATCCGTTCCAGTCAGAGAAAAACATCCCTGCTGCTATTCAACAAAAATTGATGGAGAAATACGGATTTGATAAACCGATATGGGAGCAATACTTAAACTATATGAACAACCTGCTGCATCTTGATCTTGGAACATCAATGAAACAGCAATATACAACAGTAGAATCTGTTATTGTAAATGGTTTTGGATATTCGATGCAGCTTGGTTTATGGGCAATACTCTTATCTATTGCTGCAGGATTGCTTCTTGGTCTTATCGCTGCTTTAAATCATCGTAAATTTCTTGATGGTTTCACAATCTTTATTGCTGTGCTAGGTGTATCTATACCTAACTTTGTCGTAGCTGCCGGATTACAGCATATATTCGGAGTTGAATTACAATGGTTTAACGTAACGGGGCTAAATGGTCCTATGGACTACGTGTTGCCAGTTATTGCTTTATCGTTCCTTCCGACAGCATTCATTGCGAGACTTACTCGTTCAAGCATGCTTGAGGTTCTATCGGCAGATTATATTAAAACAGCCAAATCTAAAGGCTTATCAGGAAAAGTTATTCTTGTACGTCATGCCTTAAGAAATGCAATTTTGCCGGTTGTGACTTATGTCGGTCCGATGACTGCCAACATTATTACAGGGTCTGTTATTGTAGAGCAGATATTCGGAATCGGTGGTTTAGGTAAAGACTTCGTCAATAGTATTACAAATCGTGATTACACGTTAATTATGGGACTTACGATTTTTTATGCAGTTATTCTGATGCTTGCGCGCTTAATTACAGATATCGCCTACGGTTTTGTTGATCCGCGAATTAAGTTAGCAAGAAGCAAAGGAGGATCGTAATGTCAGATCAAACGTTAACTAAGAAAGATTTTGCAAAGCTAGAGAAGAATGAAGTTTCTTCTGATCTAGTTGTGCGTGAAAGTATATCTGCTTGGAAAGATGCTTGGATTCGTCTGAAAGAAAACAAGCTTGCTATGATAAGTTTAGTCATTTTAATAGTCATTATTTTCTTTGCGTTTTTTGGTCAAGCGATGACGCCATATGATTATAAAACGAATGATTTGTCGATTACGAATCAAGCGCCGAGTTCTGAGCATTGGTTCGGTACGGATGCTCTTGGACGAGATATGTTTGAACGTACTTGGATGGGTGCAGGAATATCGTTACAGGTCGGATTATATGCTGCAATAATCGATCTCATTCTTGGAGTTATTATTGGCGGTATTATGGGGTATTACGGCGGTAGAGTAGATGAGATATTGAATCGTTTTTGTGAGATATTGTATTCCATACCAAGTATGCTAGTTGTTATATTGCTAATTGTTATTCTCGAGCCGAGTATGTTCACGATTGTATTAGCACTTAGTATTACAGGCTGGATTAATATGGCGTGGATTGTCCGTGGACAAGTTATGCAACTGAAAAGCCAGGAATATGTGTTGGCTGCTCGTACGCTAGGCGCTAGTACAGGTCATATTATGAGAAAACATCTTATTCCAAATGCAATGGGTCCAATTATTGTTACGATTACAATGACGGTACCATCTGCTATTTTCGCAGAAGCATTTTTGAGCTTCCTTGGTCTAGGTGTTCAATCACCTGCTGCTTCACTTGGTACATTAATTAATGATGCATTGAAAGCTATGACAGTCTATCCGTGGCGTATGATTTTCCCTGCCATTCTAATTAGTTTAACAATGCTTTGCTTTAATATATTTGGTGACGGATTACGTGATGCACTAGATCCGAAAATGAAAAAATAACGGATGCTCACGGTAATTCACTTCGATGAGAAGTAATATAAAAAGTTTTAGATCATGCTTCCGAAGTAACTTTTTATCATGAGAAGTAGATCAAGATGCAATATATAAAGTTTTAGGAGGTGGAATAATGGAAAAGCTACTTGAGGTACAGGATCTTAAAGTTCACTTTAATGTCCGTGGTGGTGTCGTTCAAGCTGTCCGTGGTGTGAATTTTCACATCAATAAGGGTGAAGCGGTAGCGATTGTTGGCGAATCTGGTTGCGGCAAAAGTGTAACTGCCCAATCTCTAATGCGCCTTGTTCCTAGCCCCCCTGCTGTCATAAGCGGTTCTATTATGTTCGAAGGTAACGATTTACTGAAAAAAAGCGAAAAAGAAATGGAAGCGATTCGTGGTAAAGATATCGGGATGATCTTTCAAGATCCGATGACTTCTTTGAATCCTACCTTAACAATAGGCACACAAATCGTTGAAGGATTGTTGAAGCATGAGAAGCTAAGTAAAGCTCAGGCTCGTGATCGTGCTGTTGAAATGCTTACGCTTGTAGGTATTCCGAATCCAGCAGATCGTATTAAACAGTATCCTCATCAATTTTCCGGTGGTATGCGTCAACGTGCGATGATTGCCATTGCACTAGCTTGCAATCCTTCACTCTTGATCGCTGATGAGCCCACAACTGCACTAGATGTAACAATTCAAGCGCAAATTATGCAAGTGATGAAAGATTTGCAGAAAAAGATGGGTACTTCCATCGTTCTAATCACGCATGATCTTGGTGTCGTAGCCGACGTATGTGATAGAGTCATCGTTATGTATGCAGGTAAAGTGGTAGAAACAGGAACAAAGTATGAGATTTTCAACAATCCACAGCATCCTTATACTAGAGGATTACTGCGCTCTGTACCACGTCTTGATCAGAAGAAAGATGAACCATTGATTCCGATTCCTGGTACTCCACCAGATCTGTTCTCACCGCCGAAAGGCTGTAGTTTTAGTGCGCGTTGTCCTGAAGCGATGAGAGTATGCGTTAATATTGATCCAGATCTTGTATCGGCAGAAGATAATGAAGCTCATCGTTCTGCTTGTTGGTTATTACACCCTTATGCGAAAGAGGGGGATTCAGAATGAGTAAGCCATTAATAGAAGTTAATCATCTGAGTAAATTTTTCAACCTTGGAAATAATAATATATTGAAAGCTGTTAACGATATAACATTTTCTATTCAGCAAGGTGAAACAGTCGGTGTTGTTGGTGAGTCTGGTTGTGGGAAATCTACTGCCGGCCGTACAATGATGCGACTATATGAGCCTACTGAGGGAGAAGTTCTGTTTCAAGGTAAAAATATTTACGATTTGAAGGGCAGTGAGATGAAGGCCCTTCGTCGTAATATGCAGATGATATTCCAAGATCCGTATGCATCGCTTAATCCTCGTATGACGGTTATGGATATTATTGGAGAAGCGTTAGATGTTCACAAATTAACAAGTAGTCGCGCTGAGCGCAAGAAAAAAGTAGAACAACTACTAGAGCTTGTTAATTTGAACTCTGCTCATGCATCTCGTTATCCACATGAATTTTCTGGTGGACAACGACAACGTATTGGTATTGCACGTGCACTTGCAGTTGATCCAAAATTCATTATTGCCGATGAACCAATATCCGCACTCGATGTATCGATTCAAGCTCAAGTGGTGAATCTATTACAAGAACTACAACGTGATATGGGATTAACATATTTATTCATCGCTCATGACCTATCCATGGTAAAACATATTAGTGATCGTGTTGCGGTTATGTATCTGGGTAAAATTGTCGAGCTGGCAAGTAGTGAAGATTTGTATGCAGATCCAAGGCATCCATATACTAGAGCTTTAATGTCGGCTATTCCAATACCGGATCCAGAGGTTGAGGCAACGCGTGAACGTATTGTATTAACTGGCGATTTACCAAGTCCGATTCATCTACCATCAGGTTGTCATTTCCATACGAGATGTCCGATTGCGACTGATAAATGTAAGGTGGATGCTCCTAAATTGTTAGATGTTAAGAAAAATCACTTTGCAGCCTGTCATTATGCGTAGAGGATATAAAGTGAAAATATTCAAATAAAACAAAAAACGACTGCTGTGCAAATATGCGAACAGAGCCGTTTTTTGGTTTTTTGCTTGAGCCTGTTAGTGTAATAATACAAAATAGTTATGCTAGCACCATAATATTTTGTTATTAATTATTATGTGGAACCAACTTGGTTATATGCCGTAGCAACAGATAAGTTGTTCCCGAGTATTTTATAGAATGATAACGAATTTAGGTGCAACAACAGACCTTCAGTGCTATAATAAGTTGGATTATGATCGATATGAGATATAGTTAGAAAGAAAATATATAGACAATTCTGGGAGGTTCCATGAGCAATTTATTTATTTGTGATCATCCGATGATCCAGCATAAGCTTACTTTTATTAGAGATAAGGAAACGAATACGAAAGATTTTCGTGAACTTATTGACGAAGTAGCTACTTTCATGGCATATGAAATTACAAGAGAAATTCCACTTCAGACGATCAAGGTTGAAACGCCAGTTGCGATCACAGAATCTAAAATTGTCTCAGGACGTATGCTTGGCCTAGTGCCTATTTTGCGAGCAGGTCTAGGTATGGTTGATGGTATTTTGAAATTGATTCCTTCTGCAAAAGTTGGTCATATCGGGCTTGCTCGTGATCATGAGACGTTGCAGCCCAAAGAGTATTATATTAACTTGCCAACTGATGCACAAGATAGAATGCTTATTGTCGTCGATCCCATGCTTGCTACAGGTGGTTCCGCTATTGCAGCGATTAACTCTTTGAAACAGCGTGGTTGTGAGGATATAAAGTTAATGTGTATTATTGCTGCACCAGAGGGTGTGAAAGCAATGCAAGAAGCTCATCCAGATGTAGATATCTATATTGCTGCATTAGATGAATGTTTAGATGAAAAAGGTTATATCGTTCCAGGGCTAGGTGACGCAGGAGACCGTATTTTCGGCACAAACTAAGAGGTAGCTCAAATTATCCGCTTGTGATCACGAAGGTTAAGCTGATGAAGCGTATTCGACTGCGAATATGAAATGAACTTGGAAAGTGTAGCGTAAGCTTCCGATGTATGTTTCTTGCAGAAACATTGTAGGTTCGCGTGTACCAAGTACGTACCTTGCGCTTCCGCCTTTCTCAAGTAACATTCCATCTTCTTGGTGCTGACAAGCGAATAATTTGACCTTGATTGGAATGAGGTAGCTCAAATTATCCGCTTGTGATCACGAAGGTTAAGCTGATGAAGCGTATTCGCCTGCGAATATGAAATGAACTTGGAAAATACGGATTGAAAAGTAGAATTGGAGTGGAGCAGTTTGTCTAAGTTAAAAGTAATGACAATTTTCGGGACTAGACCGGAAGCTGTAAAGATGGCTCCGTTAGTATTAGAGCTGCAAAAACGTGAAGAAGAAATTGAATCGATTGTTTGCGTAACCGCACAGCATCGTCAAATGCTAGATCAGGTGCTCGATTTCTTTGAGATTAAGCCGAATTTTGATTTGAATGTAATGAAGGATCGTCAGACGTTAACAGAGACGACAGTTCGTGTGCTTGAAGGTCTTGATCCTGTACTGGAAGAGGCAAAGCCCGATATTGTGCTAGTCCATGGTGATACTCAAACAACATTTTTAGCTAGCTATGCATCATTCTTGAAGAAAATCAAAGTAGGTCATGTTGAAGCGGGACTTCGTACATGGAACAAGATGTCTCCGTATCCCGAGGAGATGAATCGTCAGCTTGCTGGTGTATTGTCTGATGTTCATTTTGCACCTACCGATTCGTCTGCGAATAATCTGCGCAAAGAGAATAAGCATGAAGATACGATTTATGTTACGGGTAATACAGCTACCGATGTATTCCAATATACAGTGGATGATTCCTTTACACATCCTGTTATTGAATGGGCGAAAGGCAAACGAATGATTTTAATGACAGCACATCGTCGTGAATCATTAGGTGAACCTCATCGTCATATTTTCAATGCTGTCAAACGGATTGCTGATGAAATTGAAGATGTTGTATTCGTATATGCCGTACATCCAAATCCAGCTGTACGTGAACCAGCTCAAGAAATTTTGGGTAATCATCCGCGTATACAGTTAATTGATCCATTAGATGTATTCGAATTCCATAATTTCTACCCACATACTTATATGATTATGACAGATTCTGGCGGGTTGCAAGAAGAAGCACCATCATTTGGTGTGCCAACACTTGTGTTACGTGATACGACAGAGCGTCCAGAAGGAATCGAAGCTGGTACATTAGAGCTTGTTGGTACCGATGAAGAACAAGTGTATGAACGTGCAAAAGCATTGTTGAGCGATTCAGCATTATATATGCGTATGAGCCAAGCCGCTAATCCTTATGGTGATGGACAGGCTTCAGAACGTATTGTTGATGCGATTTTGCATTATTTTGGAAAATCATCGACTCGCCCCGATTCGTTCACACAACGTTCATAGTTTCGTGGCCATTCATATCGTTAAGAGAAAATGTACAGTATACAGTAGCACTGTACGGTTTGTCATATAAAACATCCCTTGCCTGACAAGGGATTACTAGTAGGAACTATTGTTTTTATGTAGTAAAATCAATTGACAAACCTTATATTGCTTCGATAAAATATATGAAGATTGGCAGGAGTGTCTGTCCATGACGAAGAAGAGCAAGGAAGATAACCCGCTGTTGGGGTTGGCGCTTGTTGGAGCGCTTGGTATTCAAGTTGCTGTTTGTATATTTCTTGGGTATTGGGCTGGAGCCTACATTAGCGACCGATCGGGCAATTCAGGATGGGTCGTAGGCGGTGTTATGTTCGGACTTGCCGTAGGCATTGTATCCGCCATCCTTGTCGTAAAAAAAGTGCTGGAGGACTCCAATGGATAACATGATGAAGTCAGCTGTACGCTGGATGTTCATTCTTATCGCTTCTGCATTTATAATGTGGCTCTTCCTGCCTCAGTGGAAGTCGGTTACATTAGGAATTGCGTTAGGGCTTATAGCAAGCAGTATGAATGCGTTTTTATTGCATCGTAGAGTTGGCTTAATAGCTGAATACGTAGAGAAAAGTGGCAAGCCTTCTAAACCAAAAGGGCTGGGTTTCGGTAATCGGATCGCAACAGTGTTACTACTTGTGATGATTGCTTACCGCTATCCAGATATTATAAATGTACCAGCCGCTCTTGCAGGCAGCTTGGTTATGCCCTTCTTAATTTTAGCAGCAGCTATTGTTCACACTGTGAAAGAAAATAACAGCGGAAAGGAGTGAAGTTGAAATATGCATATTTTCCCAATTGTGGACTGGGGTGGCGTTGAATTTGACCTTTCTGCTATTATTGCCATCACTGTTACTTCAATTCTTGTATTTGTGTTGGCGCGCTTAGCGGTTCGTAATTTATCGGTTGAGAATCCGACCAAAGCACAAAACTTTTTGGAATGGATTGTGGAATTCGTTCACAATACAATTGCGAGTACGATGCCATTGGAAAAAGCCAAAAAATTTGTAGGTCTTGGGATGACAATTATTTTATTCATCTTTACAGCCAATGTGATAGGGCTACCGGCTCAGATAGTGACAGAAACGGATCATGTGATTCTGTCATTGGGAATTACAGAAGAAGTACTCGCAGAACATGACGGAATTGCGCACATCTCTTGGTGGAAATCACCAACAGCGGATCTGTCTGTTACAGCGGGCTTGGCCCTTGTAGTATTCTTTATTATTCATTTCTTAGGAATAAAATGGAATAGGAAGCACTATTTTAAGCATTACTTTGAACCATATCCGGTTTTCTTTCCAATTAACGTAATCGAGACGATTGCAAAGCCAATAACGTTGGCATTGCGTTTGTTCGCTAATATTTTAGCGGGTGAGATATTGATTACGACGATCCTGATGCTAGGGATTTTAGGAACTCCGTTTATGATGTTATGGCAAGGTTTCAGTATTTTTGTAGGCGGACTTCAAGCGTTTTTGTTTACAATACTGACAATGGTATACATTTCTCAAGTAGCTATTCACGAGGAAGATCATCAGCAAACATAACGACAACTTTCTTTGTATGAGCGTGATAAACGCCTTCAAAGTTCGTTATAAATAAGTAATAATAAATAATTACCCAATTATAAGGAGGAATTAGAAATGGATTTGAATGTATTGTCAGCAGCTATTGTAGTAGGTCTAGGCGCGATTGGCGCAGGTATTGGTAATGGTATGATCGTATCAAAAACAGTTGAAAGTATTGCTCGTCAACCAGAACAAAAATCTGCGTTGCAAACAACAATGTTTATCGGTACAGGTATCGTCGAGGTAGTTCCACTAGCTGGTGTAGTTATCGGCTTCTTGGCATTCTTTGCTAACTAATAAAAGTCTTTAATGGCGGGGAAGGGCTTGCCCTCTTCGCCTTTGTTTTGATTATATCGCCCGATCGTTGGAAAGGAGTGCGGTTATGGATTTATATTGGACAAATACTGCGTTTACCATTATTGCTTTTATACTGTTACTGTTGCTTTTGAATAAATATGCATTTGGCCCGTTGTTTGCAGTAATGGAGAAGCGTAGACAGATTATTCAGGAGCAGATGGATGCTGCAACTAGCAGTCAAGCACAAGCAGAGGCTGCTATGGTTGAGCAAAAAGCAGCGCTTGATGAAGCGCGCAAGGAAGCATATTCAATTCTTGAGCAAGCAAGAGCGACTAGCTCCAAGCAAGCTGAAGAAATGGTATCTTCTGCGAAAAATGAATCTATAAGAATTAAAGATGATGCACTCAAAGATATCGAGAGTGAGAAAAATAAAGCGATCTCCGCACTTCGTGCAGAAGTGGGCGGCATTTCTGTGCAAATTGCTTCTAAAATTATTGAGAAACAAGTTGACGAGAAGTCTCAAAAAGAGATCGTTAATAAGTATTTAGACGAGGTTGGAAGTAAATGAGCCGTGATATCGTCGTAGCGAAGCGCTATGCACGGGCGTTGTTCGAGCTTGCAGCCGCTGGCAAGGTCGTATCTCAGATTGAACAAGAATTAAAACTTTTCGTAGATGTAGTTGCTAGCGATGAGCAGTTAAATAAATTTTTGGAACTGCCAAGTGTACAGCTTCAAAGTAAGATGACGTTGCTGAAAGATGTTTTCGGCGAAAAGTTGTCTGAGCTTGTATACCAAACGTTACAGCTTATGGTTGAACGTGGCCGTCAGCAAGGTATACCGAGTCTGTACGAAGCCTATGTGAAAATTGCTGGTGAAGCATTAGGACAAGCGCATGCAGTAGTTTATTCTGCTCAGCAGCTTTCTGATGACGAGCTAGCTAATGTTGCGACTCAATTCGGACAAGTAACAGGTAAGAAAATTATTGCAAAGCAAATCGTTAATTCAGCTCTTCTTGGTGGCGTTCAAGTTCGTATTGGCGATCGTCTATACGATGGAAGCTTATCTGGTAAGCTGGAGCGGTTGCAGAAATCTTTAAATTCTAAAGCACTGTAGATAGGGGTGAACGAATTGAGTATTAGGCCTGATGAAATTAGTACGCTGATTAAACAGCAAATTGAAAAATATAAGTCGGAAATTCAAGTCGTGGACGTAGGCACTGTTATCAATGTCGGTGACGGTATTGCTCGTGTACATGGTCTTGAAAATGCGATGCAAGGAGAACTTCTTGAATTCGCTAACGGTGTCGTTGGTATGGCTCTTAACCTTGAGGAGAGCAATGTCGGTGTCGTTATTCTAGGACCTTACACGGATATTCGTGAAGGAGACCAAGTTAAACGTACGGGTCGTATTATGGAAGTTCCAGTGGGCGAAGAGCTGCTTGGACGTGTTGTCAACGCACTTGGACAACCAGTTGATGGTAAAGGTCCAATCAATACAACGGAGTTCCGTCCGATTGAATCACCAGCACCTGGTGTTATCGATCGTAAATCTGTACATGAGCCCATGCAAACAGGTCTTAAAGCAATTGACTCTATGGTACCTATCGGTCGTGGACAACGTGAGTTGGTTATCGGTGACCGTCAAACAGGTAAAACGACGATTGCTATCGATACCATCATCAACCAAAAAGGCACTGGCGTAAAATGTATATATGTAGCTATAGGTCAAAAACAATCTACTGTTGCTAACGTAGTAGAAACACTTCGCCGCAACGGTGCACTTGATTACACAATCGTTGTAACTGCTGGTGCTTCTGAGCCATCTCCATTGCTATACCTAGCTCCTTATGCAGGCTGTTCAATGGGTGAGTACTTCATGTACAAAGGCGAGCATGTACTAGTTATCTATGATGACTTGTCCAAGCAAGCTGCAGCATACCGTGAGCTTTCCCTACTGCTTCGTCGTCCACCAGGTCGTGAAGCGTATCCAGGGGATGTATTCTACATTCACTCTCGTTTGCTAGAGCGTGCAGCTAAGCTAAGTGATAAATTGGGTGGCGGTTCTCTAACGGCTCTTCCATTTATCGAGACTCAAGCTTCTGACGTATCTGCTTACATTCCAACAAACGTAATCTCCATCACTGATGGACAGATCTTCCTAGAGTCTGACTTGTTCTACTCTGGACAGCGTCCTGCGGTTAACGTAGGTATTTCTGTATCCCGTGTTGGTGGTGCTGCACAAATTAAAGCAATGAAGAAGGTTGCTGGTACACTTCGTCTTGACCTTGCAGCTTATCGTGAGCTTCAAGCATTCTCTCAATTCGGTTCTGATCTTGATAAATCTACAGTTGCCCGTCTAAATCGTGGTGCTCGTACGATGGAAATACTTAAGCAAGGTGTTAACCAACCGATGCCAATTGAGAAACAAGTTGTATCGATCTATTCTGCGGTTAAAGGTCATCTTGATGATATCGCAGTTGAAGATGTTCTTCGTTTCGAGCAAGAATTCCACGCATTCCTTGATAGCAGCCGCTTAGAAGTACTTGCTTCTATCCGTGATACGAAGGATCTTGTTGCTGATAACGAGAAAGCACTTGTTGATGCGATCAATACATTCAAAAAAGGCTTTGCTGGTTCCGTATAATTGGACAGTGTAAGTTCGAGATATATGCTATATATGGGTACATGTATAATTGTCTGCACCTAGCCTGCTAAGTGCAGACCCCTTACCACGCTTGGATAAAGCACCGAGCAAAAGAAGGCGGGTGAAACGAAATGGCAAAAGGCATGCGTGAGATAAAACGTGAGATCAAAGGTAAGCAAAGTACAAGACAAATAACTAAAGCGATGGAAATGGTTGCTGCATCTAAGCTTAGAAGAGCACAAGAGGCTGCAGTTGCTGCAAGACCATATGCTGACAAGTTGTTAGAGGTTGTTAACAATATCGCTGCTGGCACGAAAGATGTGCGTCACCCCATGCTAGAGACCCGTCCGATCAAAAGAACGGGATATCTTGTTATTACTTCCGACCGTGGTTTGGCTGGTGGTTACAATGCGAACGTCTTACGTAAAGTAACGCAAACAATTAAAGAAAAGCATAAGTCTTCTGAAGAGTATGTAATTTTCGTTATCGGACGAAAAGGACGCGACTACTTCCGTCGTAGACAAATGCCAATTCTTGAAGAAGTAATCGGCTTGTCTGATTCCCCTTCATTTGGCGATGTGAAATCTATAGCTGCTACAGCAGTTCAAAAGTTCTCAGAAGGTGCTTATGATGAACTTTATATTTATTACAATGAATTCATTAACGCACTTACTCAACTCCCAACAGAAACTCGATTATTACCATTGGAAGATGTATCTGATGGCAAGACACCAGTTTCTTCATACGAATATGAGCCATCTGCTAAAGGAGTGCTTGAAATACTCCTTCCGAAATATGCAGAGACACTTATATACAGCGCTGTACTAGACGGTAAAGCTAGTGAATTTGGTGCTCGTATGACGGCAATGGGAAGTGCAACGAAAAATGCAACGAAGATGATTAACCAATTGACATTAACGTATAACCGTGCGCGTCAAGCGGCAATCACGCAAGAAATAACTGAAATCGTTGCAGGAGCTAACGCACAATCTTAAGTTCATATATGAGGAACCGGGAGGGAAAGCAATGAAAAAGGGACGCGTTGTATCCGTCATGGGTCCGGTCGTCGATTTAGAGTTTGAACGAGGGTCTTTGCCACAAATTATGAATGCTGTAACCATCAATCATAAGGCAGAAGCTGGTAGTGTAGCTATTAATCTTACACTTGAAGTTGCCGTTCACCTAGGCGATAACCTAGTTCGTGCAGTAGCGATGAGTACTACCGACGGTCTAGTTCGTGGTATGGAAGCAGTTGATACTGGATCCGCTATTACAGTACCTGTAGGTATGGCTACTCTAGGACGTGTATTTAACGTACTAGGTCAACCCATCGATGAAGCTGGCGATGTTGTATCTGAAGTTAAACTTCCGATTCACCGTGAAGCACCGAAATTCGATGAATTATCTACACAATCGGAAATTCTTGAAACAGGGATTAAAGTTATCGACTTGCTTGCCCCTTATTCCAAAGGTGGTAAAATCGGTTTGTTCGGTGGTGCCGGTGTAGGTAAAACAGTAACAATCCAAGAACTTATCAATAACATCGCCCAAGAACATGGCGGTATTTCTGTATTCGCGGGTGTAGGTGAGCGTACTCGTGAGGGTAATGACTTGTACCATGAGATGAAGGATTCCGGCGTACTTGCAAAAACAGCGATGGTATTTGGTCAGATGAATGAACCTCCAGGAGCACGTCTACGTGTAGCCTTGACAGGTCTTACTATGGCTGAGTATTTCCGTGATAATGAAGGTAAAGACGTACTTCTATTCATCGATAATATTTTCCGCTTTACACAAGCGGGTTCTGAAGTATCTGCGCTACTTGGTCGTATGCCGTCAGCGGTAGGTTACCAACCAACACTTGCAACGGAAATGGGTCAATTGCAAGAGCGTATTACTTCTACTAACAAAGGTTCTGTTACATCAATCCAAGCGATCTACGTTCCAGCCGATGACTATACGGATCCGGCTCCTGCAACGACGTTCGCCCATCTTGATGCGACAACTAACCTTGAGCGTAAAATTTCCGAAATGGGTATTTTCCCAGCGGTAGATCCGCTTGCTTCATCTTCTCGTATCCTAAATCCCGAGATTCTAGGAGCAGAACATTACAACGTAGCTCAAGGCGTGAAGAAAATTCTTCAAAGCTATAAAGAGCTTCAAGATATTATTGCAATCCTTGGTATGGATGAGCTTTCTGATGAGCAAAAATTGATTGTATCGCGTGCGCGTAGAATTCAATTGTTCCTATCTCAACCATTCCACGTTGCTGAACCGTTTACTGGTCTTGCTGGTAAATACGTTCCAGTTAAAGAATCAATTCGTAGCTTTAAAGAAATTCTCGAAGGCAAACATGATGACCTACCTGAGGAAGCATTCCGTTATGTAGGTGTTATTGAAGAAGCCGTGGAGAAGGCCAAAACGCTAGTATAGCGAAGAGTGGGAGGAATCCACATGAGTACGTTTCTAGTTGAAATTGTAACGCCTGAACGTAAAGTTTATGCGAAAGAAGCAACTTTGGTGACGGTAACTGGTGTTGAAGGTCAATTAGGCATTATGGCTAATCATATTCCATTTGTTACACCATTGAAGATTGCTCCTGTTATCATAAAGCGTGATGGTAGTTTAGATGAAATTGCAGTAAATGGCGGCTTTATTGAAGTTCGTAAAGATAAAGTAGTTATTCTAGCTGAAAGTGCTGAGATATCTGAAGATATTAATATTGAACGTGCAGAAGCAGCGAAGCAACGCGCGCAGCAGCGCCTAGCTCTTGCTAAAAGCGACGAAATTGATTTCAGAAGAGCGGAATTAGCATTACAGCGTGCAATGAATCGTCTGCATACAAAACATGTTATAAAATAAGAAAGCTGATTGTCCGTTCGGAACTTCCGAAATGGGCGATCAGTTTTTTTGTTCTTGGCTTGTTATTACGGTAATAGGTAGCTAGTTATTAGTGAAGTATAGTAATATATGTAGTGACTGTTAACAATTGAGGTGAGGCAAGTTGGCAATGTTTTCGCAAGAGGTATGGCTTATTCCTATATTATATATCGCAGCGTTCATCACGATTATTACTGTGGGCAAAAGCATGAAGCAAGGGGGAGCCCTTGTTAATGTCGTATTTGCTATGCTTGCCTTTGGCTTATCAATTACTGTGCTCATTGAGCGATTACGACCACATACATTAGACTATAGTTTCCATCTAGACTGGTTAGTTGTTGGTGAAGTCTATTACGCGATAGGCTATGAAATTACTGATCTCAAAACATGGCTACTAGTATTAATAACAGGAATATACTTCCTTATACATATTATTTCGATTCAGAAAAAAACTCCAAATCTCGCCTCATCAATCTACGCTTATATGAGCTTATTTATGTTCGGATTGAGCGGTATACTGCTATCAGACAGCATTTTAGTTTTCTATATATGCTCAGTATTAGTTAGTGTAAGTGTATATCTCATGTTAGTACATCCAAGCGTTGAATGTCATCAGACGTTACTATGGCGCTACGTATTATCTCAGTTATTTGCACATACCGCTTTATTAGTCGTAATTGTCGTCCTATATTGGTACATGCCAGACACATCATTACAATTCACGATGCTGCAAAATGTATTTGGTGGGCAGGCTGAACATTTTACAGAAGCGATGCTAGTTTGGTTGTCATTATCTATAGTCGTTAGTGTTATTTGTTTGACGGGACTATTTCCGTATTTACATAGGTTTAGATTAGTTCGCTCTGGGCAGTCGATGGTTCAACTACTTGTTAGTACATTAAGCTTTGTTTTTGTTCCTATATATACACTTATCGCATTTGCTGATCTTATCACAGCATCGCCAATTATGGCGGGCAAGCATTCACTATCGCTATTGGAAGAACAGATCGGCATTGACGTTAATCTAATGCCTGCTTTATGGATTGTTATAATAATAGGTATAGTTGTTTCCTTAGGTCCGCTATATAGTAAGCGTTGGAATGAAAAAGTGGAAAAGCGTTTGATGACTGACGATGGTAAATATACGAATAAATTTTCGGGAAGTATTCGAGGCGCAGCTATTCAAACAGGTTCATACATCGTGCAATGGGTGGCGATGCTTGAACATATTTTATACCAATTGTGTACTGTCTGGTTGCTATATCCATTGCGCAGAATAAGTCATATGTCAGCAAATACGACAATAATGCGTGCGACGATCTGGATGATCATAATTGTTACTTTGTTGACTGGACTATATACATGGATGTGGAGGGGATGACATTGGTTCAATTGATGTTAATAGGTCTAATAGTTATTCCACTCCTTGGGGTTATCGCACTTATGTTACTACGGCGTTCATCGCTACGAATCATTCGCCCGATGACGATATCAATTACAGTTCTACCGATATTCATGATTCTCATATTAATCTATGAAATTTCACATACGGATTCCTTAGAGCTATTTACGATATCACTGCATAGTTTGTCACTGCTTTCCAATCAGCAACATTCTTTACCGGCTACATTGGTATTAGGGCTAGATGCGGTTTCTTTATGGCTGATGTTGTTCGTTACGATCATTATCGTGCTTACTGCATGTGCAGGTGTATATATTAAGAAGCGCCAGAAGCTATTTTACGGATTAATTATGCTTGCTGAAAGCTTACTACTTACGCTATTTATGGCGCGCGAAGGATTGTTACTTATCGGTCTCATTGCTATACTAGCGATCATTATCTTCTTTCTTATTGGCATATGGGGACAAGATGGCAGTGTTATTGTAGCAAGAAAGTTTGCGATAAGACAGCTAACAGCTTGTGTCCTATTGATAGTGAGTAGCTTATTGCTTACAACTTTACATACGAATGAAAGTGATTATGAATATCAATTGTCATTAACGAATGAAGCGAGCTATATGATGCAGGAGCATTTGTTAGATGAGCAATCTGACCAACAACAAGTACGGCAAGCTGCGTTTGTACTGTTTGTCCTTGCATTAATTTGTATGCTACCAATGATAGGGGCACATCACTGGTTTATCGCCCTATTTCGCAAAAGTCATATGGTCGTCCTCATGCTCTATTGTGGAACGATAGCGATCACAGGGTGGTATGTGCTTTATCGAATCGGTAGCATATATTTCTTCGATTTGCTGGCGTCCATTAGTGAAGCGGTACTATGGATATTAAGTATTCAATTTCTATATGCTTGTATGCTGCTTTGGAAGCAACAGCAGCTTAGAGGTTGGTTTGCTTACGGGGTATGGGGGCAAATGTCGCTCATCGGTATTCTTATGCTTACGATGTCGGAGCAAGGCTTAACGATATCGCTGCTGCATCTATTATCCTTCGTAGCGACAAGCTCGCTCTTATGCTTCTTATTAGCTGCGATCATTGAACGAACGGGGACAGATCAGATTCAGCCATTAAGCGGGGTATTGATGAATACACCTTTTCTAAGTGGCAGCTTAGTTGCTACAATTTGTGCGTGGCTCGGTATTCCAGGATTATCACAATTCATCGGTACAGCTCATGCAGTCATTTTGACGTTTCCGACTAGTCGCTGGATTAGTGTAATGGTTACGCTTGGTATGCTATGCAGTGTGTTAGTTGCGGTTCAACTATTGTATAAGCTGCAACGTGGCAAATTAGATGCATCGAATGTACTGAATACACGACATGAATCGAATATACCGAGTAGCGAGTTCAAAGATATGCGCTTCACTGAAGCAATTCCGATTATTGTATTGTTATCTATTATGATATTGATTGGATGTTATCCAATTGTCGTTGCAGATATGTTGGAGCTAGAATTACATACTGTTTATAATATGTGGAATGATATTGGGGTAGCTGCTGCATGGGATATCGGGGGAATTATTGCGATATGGACGACACTCGGTGAACATTCGAATATTATCATTGTGTTTGCTTTGCTTATGATGCTAGCGATTGGGTTAGTTAGTCGGAAAAACACTCGAATAAGTGCCTTAATATATTGGCAGACATTATTTCAGCTACTTGCACTTGTTGTTATCATCGCTTCTAGTTATAGGTCAGGGTATACAATGAATGGGCTAGATCTTACGCTATATGTAGTCGTCTATATTGTGTTGCTAGTAGCCACGATGCTGGGCGTTCGTAGCTTTAACGAGCCGCAACAACGTAAGTCGATATCGGAATGGCAGGGCTTATATTATCGTGATCCGCGATTAGCATTGATGATGCTATGGCTTATTATGCATTGGATGGCATTACCGTTTACTTCGCTGTTTCAAGTGAAGCTTACTGCCATTAGTACATGGCTAGAGCAGGGTAATTTTGGATTGCTAACGGTATGGGCTTTGCTGCATCTTATGATGTTGAAAATGTGGTTGGATTGGCTAGCTGCCATATATCTCGTAAGTGATACGCAACAAGTATCCGCTCGCCGAAGCTTATCGACCTCATCAGATCGTAATGGATTAACGACTTTGAAATCCCGCAATGCCCGCATATTATTAATGGGCTGTTGCTTAGTTCTTATTGTTATAAGTTTTATTGTATAGAAAGAGGTTGTAGTATGACTACAGGAGTAGAAGGTTTATTTTCAATTGTACTTATTGTATTGTCTATTATTTTCGTATGGATTATTATGTCAGAAATTCGCTGGGATAAAATTTTGAAAAAACATACCAGCATAAAATCGCGTATGCTGCAAGTAGTCATAGCTATTGTCATTGGATATTTGTTAGGTAGCTTTATTTTGCAATATTGGGGTTACTCCACAATGCTCCAGCAGTTTGTCGAATAACTGGAGGCAAAGATGCAAACACTTGATATAAATAAGCTCAAAGGTAGTTCAAAACATCCGTTTGTGATCAGGATGTGAACAAATACGACAAAAAATTTAGATTAGAAAATTCTTCTTGTCGATTGATCGCCAAAGATGTTAAGATGAAGATTAGTGGATGCATATTTGCGAACAAATATGGGATTCCATGGAATATTTTTTGGAAAATTATGATTCGCGGAGGGACGTAAGATGGCAAAGATTATCGTCCGCGGAGGTCAACGATTAATGGGAAAAGTGCGTGTAAGTGGTGCAAAGAACGCAGTACTTCCTATTCTTGCTGCCTCATTGTTAGCGACTGAAGGCGAAAGTGTAATAACTGACGTGCCTGCTCTTGATGATGTGATGACGATTCAAGAGGTATTAGCTTCATTAGGTGCTATAAAACAATATAATCAGGAAACAATGCGCATCTCTGTTCCACAGATTACATCGACAGAAGCGCCTTATGAGCTTATTCGTAAGATGCGTGCATCATTTCTAGTGATGGGTCCGTTATTAGCAAGAGTCGGCAGAGTGAAAATTTCACTGCCAGGTGGGTGTGCTATTGGTTCAAGACCAATTGAACAACATCTAAAAGGCTTTGAAGCTATGGGAGCTGTTATTAATTTGGAACATGGTGCTATCGAGGCAACTTGTCCCAATGGACTACATGGTGCTAAAATTTATTTGGATGTAGCTAGCGTAGGTGCAACTGAGAATATTATTATGGCAGCTTCATTGGCTAATGGTACAACCATTATTGAGAATGCTGCACGTGAACCGGAAATTGTTGATTTGGCTAATTACATTAATGCTATGGGCGGCAAAGTTCGTGGTGCTGGTACAGGCATTATTCGCATAGAAGGTGTGCAGTCACTTAAAGGTGCTCATCATCAGGTTATTCCTGATCGTATTGAAGCGGGTACTTACATGATTGCCGCCGCGATTACAGGCGGAGATGTAATGGTCGAAGGTGCAATTGCTGATCATCTAGCTCCTGTAATTTCTAAGCTAGAGGAGATGGGCGTTCAGATTACGAGTAGTGATGCTGGTATTCATGTTCGTGCGCCAAAGAAATTGAAATCGGTTGATGTGAAAACATTACCGCATCCTGGATTTCCTACCGATATGCAGTCACAGATGATGGCATTATTGTTAATTTCTGAAGGGACAAGTGTCATTACAGAAACGGTATTTGAAAACCGATTTATGCATGTAGAAGAATTCCAAAAGATGTCTGCAACAATTAAAGTTGATGGCCGAACTGCTATAGTGACAGGGAATACGTCACTTACAGGTGCAAAGGTTTGCGCAACGGACTTACGTGCTGGAGCTGCATTATTATGTGCTGCACTACGTGCTGAGGGTGAAACTGTCTTAACGGGTCTTCACCATGTAGATCGTGGTTACGTCGATATTACTGGCAAGTTAGCTTCTTTAGGCGCGAATATTGAGCGTATTGAGGCTGAAGAGCAAGTGTTATCTTCACCAGTTAAAGAAAAGAAGCGTTTTTCAATTGTACAAGAGCTTATGGCATAATGTGATAATAATTATTCAAGGGTGTACATTTTATTCGTATCTCATGTAGATGATACGAGTACAATGTTCACCCTTTTTAGCATGTTGAAAAAGCGAATCGTAATCACGATCATTTATTTTGATCCATTCTAATATGAATAATCTTTAATCTTCTATTTTCGCATTACTATTCTATTCTAGTAAATCTATTCATAGGCTATAGCATGAAAGATGAGAGAAACTAGGCAGAGAGGAAAGTGGATCATTTGAAATATAGGCATAGAAAGCCTATTACGCAAATTAGTAGAAGATCAATGATAATTACTCTATTAGTCATATGCAGCATATTGGTAGTCAGTATGTTAATAGCGCGAGCTACGCAGCCATCCAATCAGCTAGACATAGATAGAGCTACAACGGTTGAGATGCCTGCGCTAGCACAGTATGGTATGTTGAATGAACAATTATCAGAACATTCAAGTGTAGCATCATCCAATCGCTTCAACATATGGAACTATGGAATGGCAATGGGGTTTCAGCATGAACAGCATAGCCAAGCGAATCAACAAACAGAGCAGCCCATGATTACTGTATTACTTACTAAGCAGCAAATCGTTGAACAAGTTCCATTGGAACAATATGTGCTGCAGGTGACGTTAGCGGAAATACCGAGCTCATTTGAAGAAGAGGCGATTAAAGCACAAATGCTGGCGGTACGGACTTACATTGTACGTCGGATGATAAACACTTCTAATATAGAACAACATGAACAAAGCGGTGAGCCCTATATTGTAACAGATACAGTGCAACATCAAGTCTATTGGAGCAATGAACATATGCTGACGTATGAGGCAGATGAACGTAATAAGATGACGCTTGAAAAATTTACACGAGCATTAGAAGAAACTAAGGGTCAAATTTTAATATATAACGAAGAACCGATCGAAGCGGTGTTTTTTTCGACAAGTAATGGGTATACAGAAGCGGCAGAGAATTATTGGGGCCATGCGATAGATTATTTACAAAGTGTTGAAAGTAAATGGGATCAATCTATTTCACCTAGCTACGAACAAGAAGTAGCGTTTAGCTATGAGCAACTATATCAATTACTTGGTCTAGCAGCAAATAACAATGATAAGTTGAATATTTCCAATGTGACGCATACTAATAGTAATCGTATTGCTAGCTTGACTATTAATGGGGAAACTTTTGAAGGAAAGCAGCTCAGGCAATCGCTAGGATTAGCATCCACTCATTTTACTTGGACGAAGGATAAGAAGGCACGGACGATTACATTTACAACCTATGGTTATGGGCATGGTGTTGGTATGAGTCAATGGGGAGCGAATGGCATGGCGCAAGCAGGATATCTAGCAAAAGATATTGTCACCTACTATTATAAAGGCGTTCATATTGAACAAGCTTCAAAGCTTGTAAATAACTATTAAAAAATAGTATATATCACGTATAAAGATAGTCAGATTGGTAACAATGGCTATTGAGGTGATATTAATGAGTGAATATAATCAAAACAAATCAAAATCAACAGATGAATCTCTTAAAAATGAAAAGAGAGGTTCTCATGTTGCAAAGTCGGGCTCAGGATTCAAAAGGCTGCTATCGAAGAAATGGTTTTCTCCAGCATTGTTCATGATCACGGCAGCAATTATCGTTACCTTACTGTGGGCGTACCAGGATGCTAATACCGACAAGCCTACAGCAGGTACAGAGGTAACTGAAGGAACAGAGGGTGTTATTGGTACCGACGTTGCTATGGAAGACCCTTTAGATGCAACGGAAGAAATCGCGGCTACTGGTGAAGATATGCAATGGCCGGTTGCCAATGTAGATGAACTACAAGTTGAAATTCCATATTATGATGCGCAAGCAACATTGACAGAGCGCGAAGCGGCTTTAATTCAAGTGGACACGACGTTCGTTCCACATATGGGAATCGACTTTACTGATCCAGAAGGCAAAGTGTTTGATGTACAGGCGGCATTAGCAGGTACAGTAACTTTGGTAGAATCAAATCCTATTAACGGACACCAAGTAGAAATCAGCCATGGTAATGGATTTATAACAGTATATCAAAGCTTATCTGAAGTAACGGTGAAAGAAGGAGATGAAGTTACTCAAGGTACAATTATTGCGAAAGCTGGTCGCAGTGATGTTGAACGTGATCTTGGTAACCATCTCCACTTTGAAGCTCGTCTGAATGGCGTCAACGTCAATCCGAACGACTACATCGTACAATAACAATATTCCAGTCAACATCTTCACTAAAGGCACATCTTCCATTTTCGGGGGATGTGCCTTTATTTATTTTTCAACAGTCATAAACGCTGAAAAATTCGCATAATGTAAGCTTCACTTTCAATAAGGAAAAGCTATTTTTTCTAGAAAGAATAACTTCTTCGCATTCATTTCACGATACATAGAGAATATCTGCCCGCCCCACTCATATAATGTACCAAACTTAATACGAGTAGGGAGGCGGGAGCGTGCACGATTACATCAAGGAGCGTACGATTAAAATAGGCCGTTGTCTTGTGGAAACGAAACAAACGGTACGAACGATCGCCAAAGAATTCGGAGTATCCAAAAGTACAGTGCATAAGGATTTGACAGAACGACTGCCAGAAATTAACCCTGAGCTAGCTGATCAAGTAAAGCATATCCTTGAATATCACAAATCAATACGTCATTTACGCGGCGGCGAAGCAACAAAAATCAAGTATAAAAAGAGTGCGCCGAAGAAGCGGGAGGTGCTAACTGCAGGACATACCAAATGATTTATTAGTATCGCCGGAGCCTAAGAAAGAAATACTATTATAATTTCTTTTTTCTAAGAGAGGATTTTCTGTCATTTTGGCGAATAATGTTAGATAACGGTTATTTCCGGTTAGTGGAGATACGCTAAGTATGATTACATTATTCGTTGGAGGACTAGAGCCTAATGTTTAGTAAGGATATTGGTATTGACCTGGGTACGGCAAACGTATCGATTCATGTAAAGGGCAAGGGTGTTGTATTAGACGAACCTTCTGTAGTAGCTATTGAAAGTGATACAAAAAAAGTGCTTGCAGTTGGCGAAGACGCACATCGTATGGTAGGGCGTACTCCTGGTAATATTGTTGCGATCCGTCCATTGCGCGATGGTGTAATTGCTGATTTTGATATTACGGAAATTATGTTGAAAGAATTTATTCATCGTGTCGATGGACGTACTTGGTATTCACGTCCGCGTATTTTGATCTGCGCGCCTACGAATATTACTTCTGTTGAACAGAAGGCTATTCGTGAGGCCGCTGAGCGCAGTGGTGCCAAAGAAGTGTACCTAGAAGAAGAACCAAAAGCTGCCGCTATCGGTGCTGGAATGGATATCTTCCAGCCTAGCGGCAATATGGTCGTCGATATCGGTGGTGGTACAACAGATGTTGCTGTACTATCTATGGGCGATATTGTTACGGCGTCTTCTATTAAAGTAGCGGGTGACAAGTTTGACGAATCAATAATGAAATTCATCAAGAGCAAGTACAAGTTACTTATTGGTGAAAGAACGAGTGAAGATATTAAAATTCGCATCGGTACTGTACTGGTTAATGCTGCAAAGGAAGAAATGGATATTCGCGGTCGTGATATGGTAACTGGCTTGCCACAAACGATTACGATCCACTCCAACGAAATCCGTGAAGCGCTTTGGGATCCAGTTATGTCCATTGTATCTGCAGCAAAATACGTTCTAGAACAAACTCCTCCAGAGTTATCCGCAGATATTATTGATCGCGGTGTTATCCTTACTGGTGGTGGCGCATTATTAGGTGGCTTTGATTCCTTACTTGCCGACCAATTGAAGGTTCCTGTACTAATCGCAGAGAATCCAATGCATTGTGTCGTGAAAGGTACAGGCATTCTACTGGACAACCTGGACAAGCTTAGACGTTAATAGTTACTATACCTATACAAGATGAGACGAGTGGGTGCAGGTAGGGCGTCGCAGGGGGACGTGCTGAAGCACTACTCACTTGTATAGGTAGTTCAAATTGTCCGCTTGTGTACTAGTAACGTACACTTGCTGTGTAGTATCGGCGATTCCATTTATTGTAATATGCGATAGCGCTATTCACATTGTGTCTTCTTTATCCGATAATGATATAATAGAATTATGAGATGATGAGGAGGGGCAATATGCTTAGAGGGCTCTATTCCGCTGCATCTGGCTTAATTAGTCAGCAGCGACGTCACGATACTGTTACAAATAATATAGCTAATATAGAAACAGCCGGATATAAACAGAATACAACTGCACTGCGTTCATTTAACGAAATGTTATTACAGGTGACGGGTGTAGAAAACAATGGGAATAAAACCATTGGAACGTGGACAGGTGCGGTATTTGGTGAAGAAAGTTTAACGTATCATTCGCAAGGTGATGTAACACAGACGAATAATGCGAACGATTTTGCTATTATTTCTAATATTTTAGTAGATGGATTGAACTTTGATCAATCAGGGAAAGCTATCGCTCAAAACGGTGAAATTACGTATCAGCCGCAAGCATACTTCACACTTCAGAATGCTTCCGGAGAGATGCGATATACTAGAGGTGGCCAATTTACTGTAGACAGTCAAGGTAATCTGCTTACAAATAATGGTGATCATTTACTTAATACGAACAATCAGCCAATCGTATTACCAGCAGGAGTAAGTATTAATGAGCTTACATTAACTGCTGATCGTCGTCTTGTTACATCAAATGGTGAAGATACGGGCATTCAACTCTTAGTCTCTCAAATAGAGAACCCTAACGGATTAGTTCGTGAAGGTGATGGTAATTTCCGATTAGTTTCCGGCACTGCTGAGGCTATTGCGGATAACGCTCAAGTGGAAGTAAGGCAAGGTTATATTGAGCTTTCTAATGTGGATATGGCACAAGCATCTGTGGATCTAATGATAGCAGCTCGTGCATATGAGGCGAATCAGAAGATCGTTCAGTATTATGATCAAACATTGCAAAAATCTGCGAATGAAATTGGGAGAATCTAATGAACTCAGATAAGTTGGATGATCTTCTAGTGAGGTGTAAATTATAATGAATAACTCGATGATTAATGCGATCAATTCCATGAATGCCTATCAAAATAAAATTAATACGATTTCCGATAACGTTGCCAACCAATATACAGTCGGCTACAAATCGAAATCAGCTGTATTTGATGATCTATTGACGACTACAAAAGAACAGCCACAAGCTTTTGGACTTGATGGTCGCTTAACTCCACTTGGTTTCAATCAAGGTTGGGGTTCGCGCGTAACGGGAATTGCAACGGATTTTACGCAAGGGCCACTTAATCAGACCAATGTGTTGACCGATATGGCAATTGAAGGTAATGCATTATTCGAAATTATTGCTGATAATGCTGGAACAAAAGCATATACGCGAGATGGCTCATTCCAGATTAGTATGAATGCTGCTGGTCAAGGAGTGCTTACAACAAGTGAAGGCTATGCTGTGTCTGGGACATTAGCGGACGGCTCAACAGGCCCGATTATTATTCCAGAGGGACATAATATACAGGTTCAGACGGATGGAACGGTACTCGCTGTTAATAATGGTGGGACAATTAACGTAGGATCTATTAATATTGTTAAAGCAGTTAGACCTGATGCGATGACTGCTATATCGGATAACTTATATGCTGTATCGGCGGGCTTGAATGTAGATGAAGTTGTTGCTAGAATAATTCCTAACAGTAATAATAAAGTTGCAATTCGCCAAGGTTACCTAGAGCAATCTAATGTGGATATGACTACACAAATGACAGATTTAGTTAGAGTGCAGCGAGCTTATCAGTTAGCTGCAAGAGCTTTAAGTTCTAGTGATACGATGATGCAATTAGCTAATAACTTACGCTCGTAACATATAGGACGAAGGTGATTGTACAATGAAAGAAAGCGGACATGAAGTGGCGGATCGGAATAGAACAGCGCAGTCTTCAAGCCTAGGTGAAAATAGGGTGCTTGATGACACGGAAAGAAGCATGCTGCTTTCCCGTTCTGACAAACACAAATCTGCCGCACGAAGTGCTAAAGAAGAGGTTCCAGTCGAAGTAGAAAAGGAAATGACCACCAAAAAAATGCCGTGGTGGGCTAGTTCAATATTTTGGATCATTCGTAAATGCATCGCACCGATCATTATGATTGCCATGCTGTTAACTGGCCTTTACATTGGCTATGTTATAGTCGGTGGTCAACCGAAGGAAGATGTATTTGAGTGGAGCACGTGGAAGCATATGTGGGATTTGATTTTCGCTGAAACTTAGAAAATATATTAATCTTCAGTTTAATAAATAATGAGCGCAAAAAGAATCAGTCAGCGATTGCTGACTGATTCTTTTTTTATGCGCCCAAGCCAATGAAAACCTTGATGAAAAGTTTTCATTTTCCGTGAGGTAGTCTATAATAGTTGAAGGTTACTGTAATCAATATACCAAGAGACCTACCCTTTAGAATATTATTCTAAAAAGCAAGTCTCTTATCTCAACCTTCATTACCTGCAGGACAATGAGGGGTAATATCAGTATAGGGATAACGACACACTTTTATACAAAAAATAATGATAATGTTGGAAGGGGTAAAATATACTATGATGGATATCAATGAAATTATGAATGTAATACCACATCGCCCGCCGTTTTTACTTATAGATCGCATTACGGAAGTAGAACCAGGTGTGAGGGCTGTAGGTATCAAAAACGTTACAATGAACGAACCCCACTTTGTAGGGCATTTCCCAGGTTATCCAGTTATGCCGGGAGTATTAATTGTAGAGGCGTTGGCTCAAGTTGGTACTGTAGCTATGCTTACGGTTGAAGGTAATGCAGGTAAGTTAGGATTCTTCGCTGGTATTGACGGATTCCGTTTCCGCGGTCAAGTGACGCCTGGCGATACACTTACTTTAGAAGTGGAGATTACAAGACTTAAAGGATCTATTGGCAAAGGTAAAGGTACAGCTAAAGTAGACGGTAAAGTCGTTGCAGAAGGCGAATTGATGTTTGCGCTATCCGATCCAACTAAGAAATAGAAGAACTACAGTATAGAAAGAGGTTATTGGTAATGGGACAATTGTTGAATGAAGAAGTATTGAATAAATATGAGTCATGGCTGAATGATCGTAATATTGATGCAGCTACTAAGCAAGAGCTACAAGAGTTGTCAGGTCAAGATGGTGAGATTTTAGATCGTTTTTATCGCGATCTTGAATTCGGTACAGGTGGCTTACGTGGTGTTATGGGTGCAGGTACGAATCGTCTTAATGCTTATACAGTCGGTAAAGCTACTCAAGGACTAGCGAACTGGTTATTGGAATCTAATGTAGCATCACCATCAGCAGTTATTGCACATGATTCACGTAATAACTCACCACAGTTTGCGCTTGATGCTGCACTTGTATTGGCTGCTAATGGAATTCGCACATATTTATTCAGTTCACTTCGTGCTACTCCGCAATTGTCTTATGCCGTTCGTGAGTTACAGGCAAACACTGGAGTTGTTGTAACGGCAAGTCACAATCCTCCTGAATATAATGGTTATAAAGTATATGGCGCTGATGGTTGTCAGTTAATACCTGAGGATGCAGAAAAGGTCATTGCGGCAATTGCTCGTATTGAAAGCTTCGATGAAATTAAGCGTATGGACCAACAAATAGCTGAAGATGCTGGTCTTTTAGTATGGCTTGATGAGAAAATCGATAACTCCTATGTTGAAACTGTTGTAGCACAAAGTGTCAATCAAGAGCTACTACATGGCGATCTAGGCAAAAACTTCAAAGTAGTATTTACACCGCTTCATGGTGCAGGTAATCAACCAGTTCGCGATGTATTAGCGGCTGCAGGTTTTGAACAAGTATACGTTGTAGCGCAGCAAGAGCAACCCGATGGATATTTCAGTACAGTCAAATCTCCAAATCCAGAGGAGAAAGAAGCATTTACACTTGCTATCGAGCTTGCTCAAAAAGTAGGTGCTGATGTTATTGTTGGTACTGATCCTGATGCAGACCGTATGGGTGCTGTTGTGAAAAACAATGAAGGTGAATATGTTGTACTTACAGGTAACCAATCGGGAGCGTTAATGATTCATTACTTGTTAAGTCAATTGCAGCAACGTGGACAATTACCTGATAACGGCGTGGTCATCAAAACAATTGTAACGAGTGAGATGGGTGAAGCGGTTGCTAAGCATTATGGTGCCGCTGTAGAAAATACGCTGACCGGTTTCAAATATATTGGTGAGAAGATGACGGCTTACGAAGCGTCAGGCGAAAAAACTTTCTTATTCGGATATGAAGAAAGTTATGGGTACCTTACTGGTACGTATGCACGCGATAAAGATGCCATTGTTGCAGCGATGTTAATTTGTGAAGCTGCAGCATATTATAGTACACAAGGCAAAACATTGTATGATGTCTTACAGGAATTGTACCAACAATTCGGTTACTATCTTGAAACACAACAATCACGTACATTGAAAGGAATCGATGGCGTACAGCAAATCACTGCCATTATGAATAGCTTCCGCGAGCAGCCTCCTGTGGAAATTGCTGGTGTAGCTGTAACTGAAGTGCTTGACTACTCCAAAGGTATTCAAGGGTTACGTCCTGAGAATGTATTGAAATATATGCTTGCAGACGGTTCTTGGTTCTGCTTGCGTCCATCCGGTACCGAGCCGAAAATTAAAGTATATTTCGCGGTGAAGGGTTCTTCCACAGAGGATTCGATTTACAAACAGGAGAGTATATCTACAGCAGTAATGCAAAGAGTAGACTCTCTATAGATGTAACTCAAATTGTCCACTTGTGATCACGATGGTTATGCTAACGTAGCATAGTCGACGGCGAAGATGAAACGAACTTGGAAAGTACGGTTCGCGTGTACCAACCACGTACACTTGCGCTTCCGCCTTTCTCAAGTAGCGTTCCATCTTCTTGATGCTGACAAGCGAACAATTTGACCTTGATTGGAATAGGATATTCAAATCGTCCACTTGTGATCACGATGTAACGCATTGTAGTGTAGTCGACGGTGAAATGGTCATCTTCGCTTGTGTACTTGAACCGTACACGTTGCTGGGTTGTGTTTTATTGCTAGGCACAGGTATACGTACAGTCTAAAATTTAACGATTTTAATTATTTTAATAAAGATCGCATCAATGAAGCATTTTATAGTATAGAACGTATAATTAGGTTGCCATCTTTACTTACTAGTGTAAGTTCGAAAAGTCTACTTTTTGAACAACCTCTTATATAATAAGGTGGCCTATGTTTTGCTCAATGATGGTTCTGCAGAAAGAGAGGGCTTTTGTGCGCACACTATGGCAGCGTTGGAGTAGACAGGCTAAGATTTGTCTATGGGTGATTACATTAATAGGCGTTATAGCAGCAATTCCACTAAGCTTTTTACGGGTTGAGATGGAGAGTTCCGCTAACACGGTTGAGTATGTATTTGATTATCGAGACTTAGAGGAAATAGCGAATTATCAATTAGACTTTACGCAATATATGGACGAGCAGCTTACTAATCTAAAAGCCGCGGGTGTTCAATCGATGTCTTTGTATGAAAGTTCTTTGAAGGACTTAATGCAATCAGGTCGATTAGTGTATTACTCTGAGAAAGAAATGGCTGCTTTGCAAGGTGAAATACTCAATACTAATGTTAATCATACATACGTTCTTTTCAGTAGTGAGCAAGCTGCTACTGAAATTTCACCGATTATTGAACGTGAATTTGAACGTCAAGGGGTTAGTGTAACAGATTATGAGTATAAAGGTAGATCGGGTCTTATTATCAATGAAGCAGTAAATGCTGCTACATTGAAAACATTAGATTTTGATCCGATGACGATTGATAAGCTGATTGATATGGGATTCCATATCGTAGCACGCTTCTCTGATCGTATTCAACCATATGATGTGAAATGGGCAGAAGAACAGCTTGCTCGTCTGAATGAACATGGTGTTACACGTATTATTTTTGATGGCTCTAAAGCAAAAGGTGCTACGGATCAAGCTGAAATGAAAAGCTTGACGCAATATGCTGCACTTCTTGAAAAATATAATATCGGCGTAAGCATTATTGAGAATTTGAAAGCACCACAAGAAGGCTTGAATAAGCTTGCTTATGGTACAGACTATAATATTGTTCGCGTGTACTCTCTATCTGCTGAGGATAGCTTTACGATGACTACAGAAGGTATGGCGGATCGCTTCTTATTAGCTGCCAAAGATCGTAACATTCGCATATTCTTCCTGAATGTTGGGATCAAATCAAACGGTAACACTGGTGTACTTGAAAGTTCTGTTGAGAAGCTTACGAGTACACTTGCAGGGCAAGAAGGAGTAATTGCGCAGTTAGCCGCTAATGATTATCCTGGAGGTATTGCCGAAGCATTTACGTATGAGAATCCGACATGGGTGAAATATGTACGGATGATTGTAGTGCTTGGCGCAATTGCGATCATTACTTTATTGATTTCAACATTCATTCCAGGCAGTCAGATTATCGTATTTCTACTAGGTCTAATCGGATCTGCTGGTCTCTATGTTCTGAATAGTGCGCTATTGGAACAAGCTTTAGCATTGGGCGCAGCAATTAGTGGACCGACACTAGGGGTCATCTGGATTATGAATCGCATCTATGCACGTACGATAGGTGAGCGCCGAATGGTCGGAGGCAATGAATGGACATTAGGCGGTACAACACCGATTCATGAAGGAAGCTTGGAGCAACGCAAGTGGATATTCCCTGACATTGCTGCTACTCGCCGTTTGGGACTTGCTTTGAATTGGTTCGTTGTAGGGACATGCATTACATTAAGTTCTGTTCCGTTAGTGTTTGGTTTGTTATATAACGTGACGTATCGATTAGTGCTTGAGCAATTCCGCGGTGTAAGTGCACTTCATATTGGTCCAATTGTTCTAGTAGCAATTTATGTATTTTTATATCAAGGCAATGGTGCCAAGGGCGTTCTATCTCGACTATGGAATATTCTTGTGAAACCAATTACACTGCTATGGGTTGTTATTGCGCTTGTGTTAGCAGCTATAGGGTTATACTACTTAAGCCGTACTGGTAATAGTGGTCAAGTACCTGCAATAGAATTAATCGTTCGTCGATGGTTAGAATCGAGCGTGGGAGTACGTCCACGTTTCAAAGAATTTATGCTGGGACATCCACCGATGTTATTAGGTCTATTCCTTGCCCTTCGTTATCGTTCTGCTTGGTTATTAATTATTGTTGGAACACTAGGTCAGTTGACGATGGTAAGTACATTTACACATATTCATACACCATTACTAATTTCTATCATTCGTACGGGATTAGGACTTGGTGTAGGTATCATCTTCGGCTTAATTCTTATCGGCATTTGGATTGTATTGGAAGGAGTTTGGCGTAAATGGGTATGGCCTCCAATTCGACAACGTTTAGAATTGTAATTTCAGGTTATTACGGTTTTCGCAATAGTGGGGACGAAGCGGTGCTTCGTTCCATTCTACTTGCCCTGCAAGAACAAGGTGAGCGTGCAAACGTAACGATTGTTCCTATTGTATTAAGTAATGATCCTGCTTTGACTACTGCGATGTATGGTGTGGAGTCCATGCCACGTATGCATCCTGCTTCTCTATGGAAGGCCATAAAGTCAGCAGATGCATTGATAAGTGGTGGAGGAAGTTTATTACAAGATGCAACGGGCAAGAAGACTATTCCGTATTATACTGGAGTCATTAAGCTTGCTCAGTGGTTAGGCAAACCAACCTTTATCTATGCACAAGGACTTGGACCAGTCAATTCTCGAGCAATGTTCCCTTTCATTTCTTCAGCTATGAAGAAAAGTCGTTATATTTCAGTGAGAGACGAGCAATCTGCACGGTTATTGCGTAATATTGGCGTAGTTAAACAACCGATAGAGGTAGTCCCCGACCCAGTAATGGGTATGCCACTTCCCGATCAGCAGACAAATTGGAAAGTAATAGAGCAGGACAAGCCTGTTATTGGTGTATCCGTTCGTTTCTGGCCCAGCGATCGCAAAGAACTGGATTATATTGTAGAAGCCTTAATCAAATTAATTAATGAACGTGATGTCCATATTCGCTTCTTGCCGTTCCATATGCCTGATGATGTGGAAGCATCTCGTTATGTCCATGATCTCATCGTACCTCATCTAAATGATTCAAGTACGGTAGAAATTGCTGATGTCGAGGATGATCCGCAACAGATGTTATTAGCTGTTTCACAGTGTGATGTCTTATTCGGTATGCGACTTCATGCTTTAATCTATGCGGCTAATCAACGAGTGCCATTACTTGGGTTAAGCTATGATCCGAAAATTGATCAATTTCTTGAGCGTATCGATTCCGTGCCAATTGGAACGACAGACCAGTTGGATGCTGATCAATTTACCGAGCAAATGGTGCAATTATTAGATGATAAAGCGAAGTGGAAAACGGAAAAAGAACCTTATATTTCACAACTTATTGAACAATCTCAGAAACCAGCGCAACAATTGATCCAATTTTTGCGTCAAAATATATAGAGGTGATCTTTTGACCAAGCCTATCCCGAAAGTTCCGATCTTTGGTATTCCATTTTCAACGATGAGTAAGCAAGAAACAGTGGAGTATATAACTGACCGTATTGAAGCGAATATCCAAACCCATGTCATAACAGCCAATCCCATTATGGTAATGAGTGCTTTAGAAAAGCCACAGTACAAAGAAATGATGCTTCGTTCAGATCTGATTGTACCGGATGGCTCGGGAATACTGTGGGCAGCTGAGCAAGGTGGCAATCCAATTCCAGAACGAGTGACCGGTATTGAGCTTATTCATGAGCTCATGAATAAGGGTGAAAAGCATCATTGGAAAGTATATTTACTTGGTACGAGTCAAGCTGTTATTGAATCGGCTGCGAAAACATTGCAGCTGCAATACCCTCAAGTTAGAATAGTCGGTTATCGTAATGGTTACTTTACTGCTGACCAGGATGCTGAAGTTGTGGCAGAAATAGCCGCACTGCAACCACAGCTACTATTTGTAGCTAGAGGTGCAGAGACGCAAGAGCCGTGGATTGTGAAACATCGTAAGCCATTAGGGGTTCCTCTTATTATGGGTGTTGGAGGAAGCTTTGACGTTATTTCAGGTCAATTGAAACGGGCACCGAAATGGATGCAACGATCACGACTGGAATGGTTATTCCGCTTAGTCCAAGAACCAACACGTTTACCAAGAATGATGGTTATTCCAAGATTTATGCTTAAAGTGATGCGAAATCGCGATAATATTACAAAATAATTAGGAAACGACGTTATTTCATCAAATTAATGTCGAATTTCTAAAAAACGATAGTAGTAATTTACCTTGTTGGGGAGTATAATTCTGTTTGATGCTTGATATAAAGAACTGGCATCAAGACCTTGGATAAGTTGATGGCTACTTGCGAATGATAAGCACAACGCGATCAGCTGTTTCCACTTGTACGTATTAGAGGGGGAGAATTATTATTATGCCAATTGGAGCAGTATATGCGGTTGGTTTTGTAATTGCACTTGTAATTGCCTTGGTGATGACACCATTGGTGAAAAAGTTCGCATTTATGGTTGGAGCAATTGATAAGCCCAATCATCGAAAAGTTCATACGAGAATTATGCCACGTATGGGTGGCCTTGCTATTTATCTTGCATTTGTTGGAGCCTTTTTCTGCGTTATTGCCTTAATTCCTGAAGGCACATTGCTACCGAAAGATCTTAATCTTTTGAAGGCGATGCTTGTTGGCGGTACAATTATTATTGTAACAGGCGCACTGGATGATCGTTTTGAATTATCGGCTAAGCTTAAGCTTCTATTTCAGATTATCGCTGCCTGTGTTGTAGTATTTGGCTTCGATATTCATATTAGCTTTGTTAGCTTGCCATTCGGCGAGAATATGCAGCATTTGAAGGAATGGATCGGTATTCCAATTACAATTCTATGGATTGTAGGGGTAACGAATGCCATTAATCTTATTGATGGGCTTGATGGTCTGGCAGCAGGCGTATCAGGTATTGCAATTACTACGATACTTATTATGGCAATTATTATGGGCTTCCAGCCTGTTATTTTGATGAGTACATTATTACTTGGTGGTATTATCGGATTTTTACAATATAATTTTCATCCAGCCAAAATTTTTATGGGCGATTCAGGATCACTTTTTCTAGGCTTCTGTCTAGCGATGTTATCGATGATCTCCTTTAAGCAAATTACGCTCGTATCATTTGTTATTCCGTTACTTATTATTGGAGTACCACTGTCGGATACGTTTTTCGCAATTATTCGTCGTTTAGTGAACAGAAAACCAATCTTTGCACCTGATAAAGGTCATCTGCATCACCGTTTGCAGGATCTTGGCTTCAGTCATCGCAAAACGGTATTAATGATCTGGGGTATTGCTGCAATCTTCGGTGCAATGGCCATTATTCAATCGGCCGTTATTAAATTCAATGGAGCGAACTGGATTACATTTGCCGTCGTATGCCTAGTCATCTTCTTCCTACAAATTGGTGCAGAAGTAATCGGCATTGTCGACAAATCAAGAAGACCAGTCATTAACCTGCTTACGAAGATGGGCTTAAAGCTAGGTAAAGTCAATGCAGAATCACGTAGCGAATAGGATAAATAACATCATAAAAATGAAAAAACGACTAAACATTTTATGTTTAGTCGTTTTTTCATTTCCTAATCCCTCAAAAAGAGTAACACTTCAACCGATATAATAAAGTATGGAACTTTTTTGATATATTTGCGTCTAATGTTAGACAGGACATGTAAATTGTGGGAAGGAGTATCAAGCGCTACAATATATTGTCACATATGTTCTGCATTCATCTGCAGTCCATATAGGAGATAAATAATAAATAAGGTTGTCAGAGAGGAGTTATTCACTTGAAAAAAATATTGTCGATTGTTTTATCATTTGCATTATTAATATCAATGCTTCCAGTGTACGGAGCGCCCAACAAAGCTGAAGCTGCAGGTAGCTACTTCTTGTTCCCGAACGAGAAAGATCTGAAGGGCTCGGCAAGAACGGTTTCAAGTAAGTATGTCGATTTAACGGGGACTATTAATGGAATAGTAGGCTCTTCCATCAGTTACAAGGTGGAGCAAGTAACGGCAGGTAGTGATACAGTACTCAATGCTACGCAAGAAATTTCAACGGGTATTACGACTACAGGTAATAATTCAATTACAGTGAATAGTGTAGGGTTATTTGCTGGGATTAACAAAATTACATTCAAAGGTGTTGCAGGTACTTCTCTAGTGGAAGAGTACATCTACATTCAGTATCTTGATAGCCCGATGCTGAATAATATGCAAATTCATTTTGAAAATCAAACTTATGACGTAGCAGAAAGTGGCGTAACGATGCTTTACTCTGGCGCGACTACTCCTACAGCAACAAGTACAGTTACCATTGTTGGTAATGCTCCGAACGCAAGCAGAATCACACTTGTCGTTAATGGGGAAAGCTTCGAGTTCAATGTCAGTCAAACGGATTATAAATTTTTGGCTTCTAATATCGTTATTAAAAAAGGTATGAACACGATTAATTTCAAAGTTGCCAATAGTGGACAAATTATTGAAACATCTCGTCTAGTAACGTTATACAATGGTGAAGTAACACATTACGACGAGAAAATATCTGACGGCACGAATAGCTATGACGTTAAGCTGAATGGGGAATATCACGTAGATAACATAGGAGCTCTAACACTTACAGGTAAGGCGATTATTGCCCTTCCGTTATATGATGTTGCGAATCTTCCTGTAACGCAGGACCCGTTAGTGGATTATAGTGTCGACTTAACGGACAGTACAGCAAATACAGCAGTCGATGCTGCAGTAAAAGCGGCTTTAAAGAAAAATATGTCTATAGAATTTGATGGTATAACATCGAATCCTGAAATTGTAATTGGTGACATAAACCCTGAAATTATCGACAAAAGCTCTAAGTTTGTAACAGTAAATTATTCATTTGATCTAAGTAGCTTGGCATTAGCTTATAATACGCCAATCAAATATAAGCTGAAAGCACCAAATGGCAAAAGATATAATGTTTCTGGGGAACGCAAATTCACTTTGCTTAATGGTAACTTACCTTATATCTCAGAAATTAATTATTTGACAGGCTTCGATTATACGATGACTACTAAGGATGAAGCAGTCTCAGACCGTGTAGCAGCAACTAATGATAACAAGATTAAAGCGCTAGAAGGTACTGTCATTCCTAGCAGTGGAGTTGAAGTATATTCTGTTCCTATGGCTGTGGAGCTATTAATTGCTAACTATGGTGAATTATCAACAGATGTGGCTGGCTTGAACGATCGTATCAAAGTTGAAATAAACAATAAAACGTATCTTTATAAAGTTATTACAGCTAAGGATGGTTCGCCGCTTACAGAAGTGGTTACAAAGATAGTGGATGGTGTGTCAAAAGATTATTTGCGCGTGTTCCTGCAATTTGACAACTTGGAAAAGTCAGGCACCAACACAGTGAAGTTCAATGTCACTGATGGAGCTGGCTCTAATACAGTTATTAATACGAAATCCGCAATCTTCAAGCTGCAATATGGACCATATGTGAAATTTGAAAGTATCGTTGATGGAATGGCTGTCAATTATGATACGTACAAGGATCAGCCGATAGATCTTATTGAACGATTGGGCGGTTTTTCCGGTAGAATTATGAATATCGCTAATGAAAAAGATATTCGATATGCTGATGAAGGTTCATTGAAAACAACAGCATTTCTATATTTGAATAACGTTAAGCTAGATCTTGAATCGTACTCACCAGCAAATCAGAATTTGAAGAATTCGCCGTTATTCAGTCCCAAGGGTGTTGACATTGATGAGAATGGTAAAGTTATCATGATAGGTACTACACCTTCGATTGATGCCACTGTAGCGGCTGAGTTATTTGCCTATATGAATATGGCAGGGGAAAACACGCTGAAATTCATGTTCTATACGGATTCGTATAGTTATGAAAGTACAATAAAATTCAGTGTTGTTCCAACCAATCTTCCAGTTATTCCAGCTGAAAAAACTGATGGCGTTTATCCGTATTCTGTCGGAAAAGAATGGCCGCCAGTAGGTAATGATCCGAATTTTACATTTACAAATGGTATTTATACGACGAAAGAAGCAGAATTCAACGTATATGGAACATTCGATTTTATTGATTTGGGGACAGAGCCTGGTACAGGTGAGAATTCTGTCTATGCCGGAATGGATAGCGTTAGCGAAGGAAATTATTTTGTAACAATAGCGAATCCGAACTGGAAGAATGATGATCCTATAGAATTCGATCTTGGGAAGCATGAATTTGCAGTAGTAGACGAAAATAAAACGAAGCTTAATATAACTGGCGCAGCGTTGGAAGGTGATGCTTTGCCATGGGTATATAATGATGGTGTTAAAGTATTAAGCCCTGATGCTGATATTTCATTCTACTATGATAAAAAACTGCAAAGCTTCTTCTTTGACATTACTGGTCAGAAGATGCCAGAGGATGGAAGTCCGTTAGTTTATGTTATCTCTGTATTTAACGCAGGAAAAGCTGGACCTCGTGCTACGTATCGTCTAGAGATCAATCCGATTTCGATTCCGTATACGATCAAGTCTCCAGTAACAGAAGAACGTATTTTGAATCAAAACTTTGTAGAATTCATTATTAACTCTCCAGGTGCTGAGTCTGTTGTCGTTAATAAAGTGAAAGCTGAAAAAGTAGTGTTCTTGGATTATAATAAGACAGCAGATTCAAGAGTAAATGCATTCAAAGCAGTTATTACTGACTTGAAGCCGAATAAAGATACTAAAATATCATTCACCATTACTAGAGGTGATACAACAATAACGGATACGATCACAGTTAAGTATGTGCCTACGAATATACCAGGTGCGCAATATATGGAGACAATGAAAAATTCACATAAAGTCTTCAATAATAGCTTAACGCTAACGTTCCCGAAAGGTACAAATCTTATCCGATCTGAGTTCAATAAGACGGATGATTATGCAACGCAAGTGTTTAATGGTCATAATCTAATGTTCGCCATTGCCAACTCCGAGGATGGAATCGTAGATCGTCATATGTATGATGGTCAAGCGCCTAACTACACGGCTGAAAGTAATTCAACGGGTTATCTATGGGTGAAAACAGGATTTGAAGATATTGCAAATCGTTATATTAAAGCAAGTCCGATGTACTGGATTGATGCTGGATTAGCTGATGACCCACTTACAACGAATAAGTTTGACCCGATTACAACCGGACTTGATCCATTCCCGTTCCCTAACATTGAAGGGGATTATCACAATAACTTTGCAAGTCGACATAGACAATATGATCGTGAGTTATTGCCAAGTAATATTGGTTCATTAACATTGACGTATGACAAAAATATTGTTGCTAGTGCAGGAACTACAATTACTGTATTCCGCTTTGACCCAGTAGAGCTATCATGGGAAAATGTTGGTGGCGTAGTAGATACGAAGAAAGGTACAATTACAGTACCATTTACTAAGTTTGGCTACTATGTTGTAACTAAGCTAACACGTAGCTACAATGACATTATCGACCACAGCTATGCTCGTGAAGCGATGGAAGCCATCTATGCCAAAGGAGTTATGAACGCTTTCCAACCCGTATCGCAATTCGGTGGAGATCGTTATGTTACCCGTGGCGAGTTCACGCGTATGATTGTTAGAGCGCTCGATCTGCCATTGAGTTATGATGGAACGTTACATTTTACGTATTACCCAGAGACCATGACCAATGCAAGTAACGCTGAAGCGATCTATGATTATCGTTATATCGAGACGGCGGCACGAGCAGGTATTGTTAATGGTACTCGACCAGGCTTCTTCGATGAAGATGCACAGCTGACTAGACAGGATGCAGCCGTTATTCTTGCTAGAGCGCTAGAATTGAAACTGGAGACGAGCTCAACGAAAGCGAAGGCTCAGCTAGATAAAGCGTTCAAGGATGGAGGCAACTTTGACTTCTATGCTATTCCATCGGTATTAGCAATTCAGAAGAAGGGCTTCATTATTGGGAAGCCGATTAGTACAGCAGATCCAAAGGCTGGATATATGTACGATCCGAAGGCTAGAATGCTTCGCAGTGATGCGGCGATTATTATGACTCGTGTCATGACTGATCTGAAGAAGCTACCAATCCTCTACAATTAAGCTACGAACAATAAACGGTGCGGATCAATCCGTACCGTTTATTGTTTTTGATGGTAAAACTTTGGTATCGACTTCAAATCTAGTACAAGCTATACTAGTATATAGATGATTAAATCAACAATTTCCATATTTATGATTTTGCGTTTATTGAAAAAAGATATATAGTTTACGCAACTTTTTCTTAGCCCATACGTCTATACATATGTACAGATGAGTTGATGCAATGAAAAGTGGTCATTTCGGAAATATTTGGAATGTATTTTCAATTTACTCTTTACGGTATGGGTACAACAATGTATAATGTTATAGTGATACTCATATTCTAGCAGTACTCTCTCATTCGTTTACAAGTTTCTACAACATGTTACTTATCAAGTCGTGTTAGTAGACATTATTTTATAATTACGTGCTCTACTCTAGGAAGGGGGTGAATTGGCTATGAGTAAAACGAGCCATTTATTATCAAAACAAAACTCTCAACAACCGAAGCAATTTAGAGGAGGAGAAAAAAAGGTTATGAAAAAAAGTTTATCATTATTAGTTGCGATTGCCATGGTATTCTCCATGTTCGCAACACTAGTATCTGCAGCTGAAACAAAAACTGCAGGTGAAAAGTTACAAGGTTATGGTATTATTAAAGGTACTTCTGAAGGTCTTGCTGAGGATGCAGAATGGGTACGTCAAGACGTAACAGTTCTACTTTCTCGTCTACTTCAAGTAGAAGAAAAAGCAAAAGCTACTGAAAACACTCACGGTTTCACTGATTTAGATTCTAAATTCTACAATGGTTATGTATCTTGGGCAAAAGCTGAAGGATACTTCACTGGCGAAAAAGAAACTGTATTCGGTGTTAACAACCCGATCACTAATCAACAATTTGCTGCTGTACTACTTCGCATATTAGGCGTTAAAGACGTTCCTTACGCTGAGTCTTTGGCAAAAGCTGTTGAATTGAAATTAGTATCTGCTGATCTAGTTGCAGGTGACAACGCTATTCGTGGCGAAATCTACACTGCACTTGTAACAGCTCTTGATTTCGAAATCGGCGGTAAAAAACTAGGAACTATTCTTGGTCTTGCTGATTATGCAATCACTGATCTTGCACTAGTATCTGCAAAAGCAGTTGTTAAATCTGCTGTTATTCTTGAGTTCAATGACGATGTTAAATCTGTTGAAGAAGCAACAATCGTTGATGCTGATGGTAACGAATACCTAGTTGAACAAATCACTACAAAAGATAAGAAAGCTACTGTTGCTCTAAGTGACAACCTTTCTTCTGGTAAAACTTACACAATTACATTGACTAACGCTGTTGGTGTTGAAGCTACTGCACTTAAAACTGCAACTGCTGACTTCAAATACCAAGCAACTGCTCCAGTTAGTGTAGAATTCGCTGCTACTACAGTTGCTAAAGATAAAGATCTTAAAGTAATTGTAAAAGACGAAAATGGTGATGACATCACTGCTAACCACACTAATGACTTGACTGTTGAGACAAGTGATGTTGGTGTAATCAATCACAGCTTCAAAGCTGTTGATGTAGGTACTGCAATCGTTAACGTTGTTCTAGCTGTTGACGATGAGACTAATATTGAAACTGCTAATGCAATTATTACAGTTAAAGAAGCTCTTTCTCTTGATATTACTGATGTATCTCTTGAATCTGCTGCTAATAAATCGGCATCTGCTAACAATTTAGAAGTTAACGCTAACACAAGTGGATATATCGTATTTAAAACAAAAGATCAAGATGGTGGGGAAAAAACATCATCTGACATTACAGCTTCATCAAATGACGAGTTCTCTGTGAAATCTCTTAACCCATCTCGTCTAGTAGTTGATTCTGATACTGGTTTCTATACTGCTGTTCAAGCAGGTTCTGCTTCTGTAAGAATTACAGCTAAAGTTGGCGGTTCTGAAATCTCTAAAACTGTAATTGTAAATGTTAAAGAAGAAGCTAAATTCAGTGCAATCTCTGTAGATCAAACTTCTGTGAAGATTGTTAACCCAGCTGATGGTTCTGAGGCTCTTGAGCACAAACTTGAAGTTAAAACACTTGACCAATTTGGTAAAGAGTTCGTAGTTGAAGCTCGAGTTGATGCTCCTCTTACTATCGAAGCTACTGTTCCTACTAGTAACGACAAAATTGTTACACCGGTAGCAGTTGACTTTGCTACAGATGCATCTAAAACAGTTGTAAATCTTAACAAACCTACAGATGTAAAGAACGGTTCAGTTACTGTTAAAATTACAGTTAAAGGCGATAAAAAGACTTTTACTAAATCAGTTTCTGTATCTCGTGTAGATCAAAATGGTCAAGGTGGATATGTAGCTGAACTTAACAATGCTACAATCGAAGTTACTGCTGGTAACCCGAAATCTGATAAAGATATGTCAGACACAGCAATTATCACTGTATATGTAAAAGACAAAAATGGTAACAAATTTGCTATCGTAGCTGCTGATAAATTCACAATTAAAGATGGTGATGCTAATGTAGCATCTGTTGATGAATACTTAGGAGTAGTTACTGCTAAAGCAGCTGGTTCAGAAGTGATTAACGTTGTTATCGGTACTGCTAACGTAGCAACTGTAACAGTTAAAGTTGTTGATACTAACGCTGTACTTACAACTGTAAGTCAAGCTAAATCAACTTTCACTGTAGAGGCTGGCCAAAGTAGTCTTCACGAGCAATTGTTCGGTACAGATGGTAATGCTTTAGTAGGTTACGATCAATACGGCACAAAAATTGCAGTTGCAACTGGTGACTACAAAGTACATTCTTCAAACCAAAACGTAGTTAATGACGAAACTGGTAATTTTGTAGATGCTGGTAAAGCTACTGTAACTGTTCTAATCAAAGGTAAAGTCTTCGTAATCAACGTTATCGTTAAGTAATTAACTTAACTTACATTACGATTAATTAATCGGGAAAAACCCTAATCATTCTTAGAATGGTTAGGGTTTTTTCTTCTTTAATATATTATTTGCATTTGAGTGCAACTTTATACATAGTTTAAGCGTTTAATATATAGATTACTAAGGAGGGAAACTATGTCTATATTAACAATGATGAATACTAAAGTAATGAAATCTTTATTAGTGATTACTTTGATTTTAAGTTTAAATATAAGTCAAGTAATGCATGTCTCAACAGCTTCACAATCTAAAGTTTCATTAATGAGTAATGTTAGTGCAGAATTATTCGATGTAGAATATTTGACTCAAGAAAACGGTAAGTTAGTTACATTTACTTTAGAAATCCGTAATAATTCAAGTAAAAGCTTACCACTCATTGATTATTGGGCAAAAATCAAAACGTCTAAAAAATCATATATTACAAAGTTGATTGAGACGGATAAAACAAAGGAATTAGTTCCTGTTAATGCAACACAATATTTGACGTTCTATGCTCAAGTTGAAAAAAATGTATCGATTTCTGATTTGTACATAGATATCATTAAGTGGGATTTCAATGCCTCGAACTATGAGACTAAGTTAGGAACACTTACGACTAGTGGCTTCAATAATGCAGCATATAAAGCGAAGAAAAATATTACTATTAACAATCAAAAATTGGATTTGTCGATGACAGATTACAAGATGTATCGTGATGATAAATATGGTTACATTAATATGGCTTTAACAATGACTAATAAATCATCCATTTCGCAAAACTTAGAAGGTGTAAGTTATCAATTGGTTGCAGGTGGTTCTAAAGTATACTCAGTTGATCCTGTATATACCGAAGTAACGTTAAAAGCCAATGAAACAAAAGAATTAATAGTTACTGCAACAGTTCCAATTGAAGACTTGAAGAAACCATTAGAATTACAAGCTTATTATAGTAAAGAAACGACGATTGTGCCGTTAATTACTATTAATTTACCAGCATTACAAGATACAGTTGCACTTACGATTGATAAATCACGATTAATATCTATTAATGGTAACGAGATTCAATTCAACGCGAATAAAAGCTCAGTTGCTACTAATGAAAATCGTACAGAATTTAAGACTACGATGACGTTGTTGAACAAAGAAGCTGGACAGCTTGAATTGAATAATGTTTATTATTACGTGAAGACCAAAGAGGGATACTTATATCCGCTCACTATAGCAGCAGATTCTAAAGTAACGTTACTACCAGGCATTAAGAAGGATGTTGAAATATCAGGACAAATACCTAATGCAGGAGTACTTTCAACTAGTCAATTAGTTATTTTTTATGAGAATGAAACATCGACAGCAAAGAGTTTCTTAGGCAATTTCAAGATTGTAATGAAAGGCGACGATCTACCCGATTCATCGAATGATGGATCTAAAAAGGTTACTTATAGTGGCTTGACGATCGAGCAAGTATCTTTGCAGCGTACGCCTAACGATATGAATGACCTATTAATTGCTGAGTATCTTGTTACGAATACAAGTAAATTGGCTAAAGGTAAGTTAGATTTAGCTGGTCAATTCATTCTCGATGGTGTGAAATTGAAAGAAACGGCAACAACATTTTTGGATATGGATGGATTATTAGCTATTGCGCCAGGGGCAAGCTATCGTGTATTAGCTTATACGAAAATTCCTTACACGCAAGATGTCAAAACATACAAATTTGGCATGACGGATATTACAGATCCAGAAAACAAAAAACAAATTCATACATTTGCGGAAAGCATTTTGCAAAATGCTCAATTACTAGGCGTTAATCAATCGTATTCTATTGCAACGGTAGGTCAACGTGCAACTGTAGACGTCATAAACTCACAATTGTATGAAGGAGTAGGAAGCAACCTTTTGTATACACAAGTAGAATATACAAACAATGAGAAACGTGCAGTAGTTCCAGGTTCACTTACAGGATATCTGTCTAATGCTACGGGAGATATTATTGATTTATCATTTGCGGAGTCTAAAAATAAGCTTCTGCCAGGTGCAACAATGACGTTGTCAGCTTGGTCTGTTATTCCGAAAAACTTTGAGGATAAGAAAGTAGAAATTCACTTTGGCGAGGCAATCACTTTAGGTGAAGATAGTGCAGTCGCAATGTTAAGTCCGGTGTATGCTGCTCATACATTCAAACCAAGCGTTGTGAAGGATAGCTTTACTGATCTTTCAGTGATGAATTATTTAATTGATCTTGATTATTTTACTGTATTATATGGTTCATCGGATGAATTCGAGATGGATACATTAGAACTGTATTTTGATTATAGTATGAAGCTGAATGAAAATGTTACGAGTTATCCGAAAGAGCATCAATTATTAGTTGAGTTTGAAGATCCAACTGCACCGAAAATTGTATTCTCTAAACTGTTCACATTAGGTGGTGAGGATAAAGACGAGAATAAGTTTGTTCTCGGTAATGGCAGAGAAGTTATGTTCAACTTTACAAGTAAATTAGTTACGAACAAAAATATTAAAGAATATAATGTTAATGTGTATGATGTAGTTGATGGATATAAACATAAAATTGCATCTAGAACATTAATATTGAATTAATGTAGCTATTAGTTGAATTGGTGAAAATACTAGTCATAACTCTCTTAATCTAGTATCTTATTAATAGAGTACTTGTTAAGAGAGGGATGAATAGGATGAGTAAGTTGAAATGGTTAGGTGCATCTGCAATTCTTGCTGTTGGTATCATTGGCGGCTCATTAATTGGAAATGCATTATCTGTTGGCACTAGCTCAGTAACTCCTGGGACTGTAACAGATCCAGTCGTTACGAAAAGCTATGTAGACGAGCAAATCGCTAAGTTGTCTGGAGATGGCTCCACAGGCGGGGCAACAGCTACATTAGAAGTGGTTACTGTTCCTGCTGATCGCATCCTGATGGTTAATGCAGGAAGTGAAATTGTTATTCGTACTGGTAAAGCTGTAGCTTACAGCTCCGATAGTAATGGGATCTCCGATGTAACTGCAGGCATTGATATTAAGAGCGGCATAGCGGTTCCAGCAAACCATGAGATATGGTTCCCAAGGGATGGACGAGGTATTCAAGCAGCAGCAGGCACTACAGGCTCGCTAACGGTCCTTGTTAAAGGTTCTTATTATTTGCAATAATGCTATATAATCAAACATTAGAAAAACCTTATCTTACTTTCCGTGAGATAAGGTTTTTTGATTTAATCGCCTCCAAGTCCAACCTATTGGAAGCAACGGAGTAAAAATAAGGGATGTTTAGTAATGTTTCATCAGTGTAGCGATTGGCTAATCACGACATAATATGAAAGTAATTATTTTATCATATGGAGGGTTTCCAATGGCAAAACGTAGTTGTGTAGTACCAGAATGTAAGGCAGCTTTGAATGCAATGAAGTATGAAATAGCGGCAGAACTAGGTATAGTAGGCGCTGCGAACACTGATTTCAACTCGGAATTTGCCGATGAACTTGGCAGTGGTTCGCAAAGTGCAGGTGGAATTGACTGGTCTACCATGTCGACAAGAAATGTAGGGTATATTGGTGGTTCAATTACGAAGCGTTTGATTCAACAAGCGGAGCAAGTACTCGGACCACGCTAAAGTAAATCCGCTACGTAAATTACAAATAGAAAAATTTACTTGCATTGACATAAAGGCTAATTTTCTGTATTATTTTATTTTAGAAGTGTTGTATTACAACCTTTTCCTTAGGGGAAAGGTTCATTTTTTGTGTATCATGTATATTCTTATATATTCATATAGTTAGTAAATGGGAGGTTGATACGGATGTCGGTAAAAGGACGCCATTTATTCACATCAGAATCAGTAACGGAAGGTCATCCAGATAAGATTTGTGACCAAATTTCTGATGCGGTTCTAGATGCATTTTTGGAAGCTGATCCGAATGCGCGTGTTGCATGTGAGGTTGCAGTTGCTACAGGTTTAGTACTTGTTATAGGGGAAATTAGTAGTAGTGCAGACTTTATTGATATTTCATCTATTGCTCGTCGTACGATTAAGGATATTGGTTACACTCGTGCGAAGTACGGTTTTGACTCCGCGACAAGTGCAGTATTGGTTTCTCTTAATGAACAGTCTGCTGACATCGCTCAAGGGGTTAATGCTGCCCTTGAATCTCGTGATGGTAAGGATGTTAAGCAAGAGAATGAAGATATTGGTGCAGGTGACCAAGGTCTAATGTTTGGTTTTGCAACAAATGAAACTCCAGAGCTTATGCCGCTACCTATCGCATTATCACACCGTATCGCTCGTCGTTTGGCTGAAGTGCGTAAAAATGGCACGTTGGAGTATCTTCGTCCAGATGGTAAAACTCAAGTAACGATTGAGTACGAAGACGGCAAACCATTGCGTGTAGATACAATCGTTGTTTCTACGCAACATGCTGAAGAAGCGACGCTTGAGCAGATTCAAGCGGATATTATGGAGCATGTTATTAAGCCAGTTGTTACTCCAGAATGGCTTGATGCAGAAACAAAATACTTTATTAATCCAACAGGTCGTTTTGTAATCGGCGGACCGCAAGGTGATGCTGGTCTTACAGGACGTAAAATTATTGTAGATACTTACGGTGGTTACGCCAGACATGGCGGTGGTGCATTCTCTGGTAAGGATCCTACAAAAGTAGACCGTTCAGCAGCATATGCAGCTCGTTATGTAGCGAAAAACATCGTTGCAGCAGGCCTTGCTGATAAATGTGAAATTCAATTAGCTTATGCTATTGGTGTGGCACAACCCGTATCGATTAGTGTAGATACTTACGGTACAGGCAATGTTGCAGATGAAAAGCTAGTTGAAGTTATTCGCAAAAACTTTGATCTTCGCCCAGCCGGCATTATCAAAATGCTTGATCTTCGTCGCCCAATCTATTCTCAAACAGCTGCTTATGGTCACTTTGGCCGTACGGATGTTGATTTACCTTGGGAACGTGTTGATAAAGCAGAACTATTGCGTGCAGATGCATTAGCACAATTATAATATTTACGAAGACAGAAACTTTTAAACCATATTTAACGTCTATATAGATGTAAAATATGGTTTTTTTGTTTAGGTAAAAAGAATCAAATCCGCTTTCTTATGAAGATTCTCTTCATTTTGACCCCTAGAAAGCCGACAAATACTATACGAGTGTATTATTAAGGAGTGAATGAAATGCAGGCGAAAAAGAGACTGTCGTTAGTTATTGCAATTATTTTATCATTACAATTAATTCTTCCTATATGGAGTAATTCCAATGAGGTAAGTGCGGCAACAGCGGGCCCGAGTATGGTTAGTTTAAGTCCAGCTAACAATACTAGTAATGTGCCAACTAACGGGATTTTTAAGGTCACATTTGATGAGAATATTCAAAAGAGTGACGTATCGAAAAAAGTTCAGATCTATAATTATAATACGAGTAACCTTATTAAGGAATTTCCGATGAAAGATTCGAAAATATCGGTATCTAATAATGTGCTAACGATTGATGCAAGGGCAGTTACATTAGATAAGAGTGTAGAGCACTATATTCTAATTGAAGCTGGTGCGGTAGAGAATGTGTCCAATGGAGCGTTGTTCGGTGGGATTAACAATGCCACACAGTGGAACTTTCGTACAGCTGCAACGGATGTGGTAGATAGAGATAGACCGATAATATTAACTAATGAACTAGTTGGATTATGTCCTTCTAATGTAACGACATGTACAGCAACTATTTCTATTACAGGTTCTCTTCAATTCGTATTCGATGAAGATGTGTACGTATCAGGTGGAAATATTGAATTATCAAGCAGTGTAGATAATCGCGTAATCTCGGTCCTTTCTAACGAGGTGCAGGGCAGTGGTTCGAATAAAATTACACTTACCCCATCTACGCCATTTATGCCATCGACTACATATACGATCAAGATTCTTAATAATAGTATTGCCGATGGTTCAGATAACTACTATGCAGGTGGATCGTGGAAGTTCACGACCCAAGCAAGTCCAGTACAGTTAATCTCGAAAATTCCATCAGCAGGTGAAACTGTGAATGGGGCAATTAACAAGCTAGTGTTGGATTTCGATCAAGGAGTACAAGGTAGTGCTACTAAGAAGCTTACTATTCGTAGAGTAAGTGATAATGTCGCGGTTTTTGAGCGAGTAACAAGCAACAATAGTTTTACATATTCGTATGGGAATAGAACGGTAACGGTGAATACAGGTAGTGCTATTGCTAAAAATACAAGTTATTACGTAACGATAGAATCTGGAGCGTTTGCACTTTCCAATAATGCTTCTGCTATCTATTATGGTATTTATGGTGCAACAGATTGGGTGTTTTCAACTTACGAGGTTGATAATACACCGCTAACATTTACGATGTCTCCAGCACGAGCAAGCACGACGGCAAGTGCAAAAGAGAAAATCATTTTGACATTTAATAAAAATGTATATGCTAACAGTGGCAACATAGAAATTCGTGAGTTTAATTCAGGTGCTTTATATCGCTCGATCCCTGTAACCTCGACTCGTGTTACAGGTGGCGGTAGTAAAGTGATTACGATTGATCCACATATGGCTGTAACTGCTAATCGGGAAGAAGTAAAAAGCTTCACACTCGCAACGAAGTATTATGTTACGTTTAGTAATACCGCATTTATCGATGCTGCTGGTAACCAGTTTAAGAAAGAAGTTGCAAACAATTACTACAATTTCCAGGTAGCTACAACATCGGCGGTTACTCCACAGATTCAATCGATTTCGCCGAGTAACGGCACAACAACGGTACCTTTTGACAGTAAGATTACCCAATTCAAAGCAACTTTTGATAAGTCAATTATCGTTGATAGCTATTCTTTGAATAGTGTAAGTTTTATTCCGGTAGTGAGTAGCTATGATACCATTTCAGGTACGCTAGAATATGATCCTAAAAATGGTAAAGGAATCATTATTAAGCCGAATTCAGATTTACGAAAGAACACAGAGTACTACATTAACATTTCAGATAATGCAATTATGGATTTGAACGGTAATTATTTCGTGGGTATTCAGAATCAATTCCAATGGAAGTTCAAAACATTAGGTGGAGATACTACGCCACCCGTTATATCCAAGGTAGAGGTTAGCGGTAACACAATTCGCCTTGTATATAATAGACTTCTGAATGAGGGATTAAAGCCGTCCGTTGCGAGCTTCTACGCAACGGCGAATGATAAGGCAAGAAATATAAGTAGTATTTCGATCGAAGGTAATGTTGTATTTGTTAAATTAGTAAGTAATGTCTCGGCGTCAGAGAAGGTGTCACTATCGTATACGAAAGCTACTACCGGATTGATTCAGGACTTGTCAGGTAATCAAGCGGCAAGCTTCTCCAACATAAATGTGACAAATGGTTTCACTGAAAATAAACCAACAGTGAAAAGTAGTAGTTACTCAGGCTCTAAAGTTAATCTAACGTTTAGTGAAACGCTTAATAGCATTCACTCGCTTGCATATACGCAATTTACAGTGACGGTGGATGGTAAAGTTTCTCCGATTAGCAGTATGACGCAATCAGGCAGTAATGTATCGTTTACGTTGAATCAATCGATCCCAGCGAAAGCGAGAATTGTTGTAAGTTATACAGCAGGCTTCTATCCGCTTACGGGAACAGCTAATGGTGCTGTAGCGACATTTAGTCATACGGTGGGAACAACAACGGGTACAGGTACGGGCACGAACACTACAGGTGCACCCGTAATTCAATATATTTCATTAAGCGGTAATCAGCTATTCTTGCAATATGATGAACCAATCAAATCTTCAACGAAGCCAGGGACATACCAGTATGCTGTGCTTGTCAATGGTAAAGCAACGAAGGTAACAACTGTTACCGTTAATAATGATACTATTATTTTGACGGTAAGTCCGAAGCCGGAAAGCTCACTACCGATCACGGTGACATACTCTGGAACGTCATCAACGGCATTGGATGAGGATTCCAACCCAGCAGCATCATTTAATAAAATGTTGGTAACTGAAGGCAATGATAATGGCAATACTTCTAGTGTTATCATTCAAGGTGCAGTACTGAAGGGTGATGTGTTAACACTTAATTTCTCAGGAAATCTTGATAAAACATCTGTGCCGACAGCGGATCAATTTTCAGTTCGCATTTCGAATAATTCGCGAGTAATTAGCAATATTAATATTAATGGTTCACAAGTAATTATGAAGCTATCAACATCTGCAAAGGTTGGTGAGGCTGCAACGGTATCTTACTTCAGCCAAAATGATATGCTGCAGAGTTCGAGTGGTGTTACAGTTAATGGATTTTCCAATATGGTAGTAGCTAATCAGACAACAATAATCGATTCATTATCCGATGATTTTGCGTCTGTTCCAAATGGTGTATTATTGAAAACATCTGCGAGTTCAATGAGCAATGATGTTTCTCCAGGTGGATCTAGAGCAACAAATTATTCGATTACAACGGACAAATTGGTAACAGCAATAACAACACTTGCAGCAGCAGAGATGAAAACTGCTAATATTGTGTTTGAAGTTCCAACAACACAAAATGCAGCAATTGTCTCCTACTCGCTTGCGGCGTTACAAGCAGCGGGGAAAAATGGTGACTTTACGCTCGTTATTAACTACGGCGATCTAAGTTATTCGGTACCAATCAGCTCGATTGATTTGAATAAAGCAGCAAGACAATCAGGAGGCAGCGCTGTTACTAACTATTTACGCGTTGCATTTGAAGAAGGTAGTTCATCGGCAACAACATCGTTAGAGACAGCTATTAATCGCAGCTCAGCAACGATTGTTACAGGTCCATTCGTTTATGAATTGAAAATTGTGAATGGTTCTACTACTGAGGATGCAGTTATTACAGGAAATATTACACGTACAGCTCAAACTTCAGCAAATCTAACATATAACAATACAACAGCTGTATACTATGATGAAGGTATTTCTGCGATCTCAGCAGTACCGACAACATTTAACCAAAACAATGGATCGACGACAATTACGTTTAAGCGTCCAGGTAATAGCGCGTATGCGATTGTGAAAAGTAATAAGGCGTTTACAGATACAACGTCACATTGGGCTCATAATTCAATTACAATTATGGCACGAAAATTTGTAATTGAAGGTCATTCCACTACAAAATTTAATCCACAAGCAAGTATTACACGTGGTGAATTTGCTACGTATATTGCGAAGGGCTTAGGCTTAAGCACGAATAAGGCTGCGGCGAAGAAATTCAAGGATGTTAATAGTGACACGGTTATGGGTGGCTATATTGGTGCCGCTGTAGAAGCGGGAATCGTATCTGGTGTGTCTAGCACTTCGTTCGCTCCCAATAGTTACATTACTAGACAGGATATGGCGTTGATGATGGTTCGCGCGGCTAGCTACGGAGGACTTTCTACGACACTAACAAGCTCAGTAGATTCAATCTTAAACGGTTATGGCGATAAGTCACAGTTAAGCTCATATGCGAAGCCAGGGGTTGCTACGGCGATCAGCCTAGGCATCATTAGTGGTACAACAACGACAAAGCTATCACCTAAGCAAAATGCAACTCGTGCTGAAGGTACGATTATGATTATGCGTTTACTGAAAAAGACCGATTTGTTACAATATTAGTAAGGTTTTGTTGGCCACTAACTTGCGTAATGCAAGTTAGTGGTTTTTTGTGCGCATGCTTCAAAAAAAGTTCCTCTAATATGTCTAGCAAGTTGGCTCGTGGAGTAATAACGCAAAACGTTTCATTAATATGCGCCATATGGTGGGAGCGTAGCGAAATAACGCAAAAAGTTTTGTTAATGTATACCATATGGCGGGGGCGCATCGAAACAAAGCAAAAAGTTCCTCTAATGTGTCTAGAGAGTTGGTTGGTGTGGCAAACAAAGCAAAAAGTTTCGTTAATATGCACCATATGGTGGGAGCGCATCGAAATAAAGCAAACAGTTACTCTAATGTGTCTAGAGAGTAGGTTGCTGGGTCGAACAAAGTAAAAAGTTTCGTTAATATGCATCATATGGCGGGAGCGCACCGAAACAAAGCAGAAAGTTCCTCTAATGTGTCTAGAGAGTAGGTTGGTGTGGCAACCAAAGCAAAAAGTTTCGTTAATATGCATCATATGGCGGGAGCGCACCGAATAAAGCAGAAAGTTTCTCTAATGTGTCTAGCGGGCTGGCTCAAGGAGTAGATAAAGCAAAAAGTTTCGTTAATATGCACCATATGGCGTGAGTGCGCCGAAATAAAGAAAAAAGTTCCTTTAATGTGTCTATCGAGCTGGCTCGAGGAGTAAATAAAGCAAAAAGTTTCGTTAATATGCACCATATGGCGTGAGTGCGTCGAAATAAAGAAAAAAGTTCCTCTAATGTGTCTAGCAAGCTGGCTCGAGGAGTTAATAAAGTGAGATTTAAAATATGGTTGAAGTTATATTATTATTAGAATTGGTTGATTATTTAGTTGATTGTGTTATTATCTACGTATTAACTATACTGGGATGAAGAACACCCCGTGCCGAATTATTAGGTGCGGGGTGTTCTCTGTTTAAAGGGGAGATTATGATGAGATTTGAAGATGCTCATAATGAGTGGGTACAGAAACATTTAAAGAAGCGGACTGGGGAACGGAAAGACAGGTTAGCAAGAGGACATTCACACGGTGAAGTTATGTTTGTAAAGAAAATATGGTGGCCGCTCTTTGGCAATCTCACAAACCTACATCCAGAGTACGAAATAGTAGACTGGCGAGGCATGCGATTTTTTGTTGATATACTTTATAAGGTGAATGACATTAAAATTGCTTTTGAAATAAAGGGATATGGTCCCCATGTGGAACGAACCGATCGCACAAAATATAAACTAGAGCTAAATAAGGAACTTTTTCTTCAATCATTAGGGTATCTGATTGTGTCTATTCCTTATGATGAGTTGGAGGAAAATCCAGAACTAATTCGTAATTTTGTACAGATAATAATGGAAAAGCATCAGGATACAACAAATCAAACAAAATCGTTTGGGAATTTAATTGAGCAAAGTATTCTAAGGCTGGCTAGACAATGTGATACTACTGTACGCCCAATTGATATCTCCCAGCAGTTGGGAATTAGCTTACCAACGTCACGAAAGTATCTTCAAAACTTAAGTAGTAGTAATCAATTAACGCCTATCATTACTCCAAATACGAAAAGGGTTACGCGTTATAAATATTTATCCAAATAACCTCAATGCTAAAGGGAAATCAGCTAATGCCATTGGACGGAACATTAGCTGGTTTTTAGTATGTATAGTGAAACCGAGTGTTGAGTAGAAGGAGTTTCTGGTAAGGGACAGTGGAGTGAACAAAACAAAAAGTTTCTCTAATGTGTCTAGAGAGTTGGTTGGTGGGGCAAACAAAGCAAAAAGTTTCGTTAATGTGCACTATATAGCGTAAGCGCATCGAACTAAGGTAAAAAGTTCCTCTAATGTGTCTAGAGAGTTGGTCGGTGTGGAAAACAAAGCAAAAAGTTCCTCTAATGTGTCTAGCGGGCTGGCTCAAGGAGTAGATAAAGCAAAAAGTTTCGTTAATATGCACCATATGGCGTGAGTGCGCCGAAATAAAGAAAAAAGTTCCTTTAATGTGTCTATCGAGCTGGCTCGAGGAGTAAATAAAGCAAAAAGTTTCGTTAATATGCACCATATGGCGTGAGTGCGCCGAAATAAAGCAAAAAGTTTCTCTAATGTGTCTAGCGAGCTGGCTCGAGGAGTAGATAAAGCAAAAAGTTTCGTTAATATGCACCATATGGCGTGAGTGCGCCGAAATAAAGCAAAAAGTTTCTCTAATGTGTCTAGCGGGCTGGCTCAAGGAGTAGATAAAGCAAAAAGTTTCGTTAATACGCACCATATGGTGGGAGCGTGCCGAAATAAAGAAAAAAGTTCCTCTAATGTGTCTAGCGGGCTGGCTCAAGGAGTAGATAAAGTAAAAAGTTTCGTTAATACGCACCATACGGTGGGAGCGCGCCGAAATAAAGTAACAAATTTCTCTAATGTGTCTAGCGGGCTGGCTCAAGGAGTAGATAAAGCAAAAAGTTTCGTTAATACGCACCATAAGGTGGGAGCACGTCGAAATAAAGCAACAAATTACTCTAATGTGTCTAGCGAGCTGGCTCGAGGAGTAGATAAAGCAAAAAGTTTCGTTAATACGCACCATAAGGTGGGAGCACGTCGAAATAAAGCAACAAATTACTCTAATGTGTCTAGCGGGCTGGCTCAAGGAGTAGATAAAGCAAAAAGTTTCGTTAATATGCACCTTATGGTGGGAGCGCGTCGAAATAAAGCAACAAATTACTCTAATGTGTCTAGCGGGCTGGCTCAAGGAGTAGATAAAGCAAAAAGTTTCGTTAATACGCACCATACGGTGGGAGCGCGCCGAAATAAAGTAACAAATTTCTCTAATGTGTCTAGCGGGCTGGCTCAAGGAGTAAATAAAGCAAAAAGTTTCGTTAATATGCACCATATGGCGTGAGTGCGCCGAAATAAAGCAAAAAGTTTCTCTAATGTGTCTAGCGAGCTGGCTCGAGGAGTAGATAAAGCAAAAAGTTTCGTTAATATGCACCATATGGCGTGAGTGCGCCGAAATAAAGAAAAAAGTTCCTTTAATGTGTCTATCGAGCTGGCTCGAGGAGTAAATAAAGCAAAAAGTTTCGTTAATATGCACCATATGGCGTGAGTGCGCCGAAATAAAGCAAAAAGTTTCTCTAATGTGTCTAGCGGGCTGGCTCAAGGAGTAGATAAAGCAAAAAGTTTCGTTAATACGCACCATACGGTGGGAGCGCGTCGAAATAAAGTAACAAATTACTCTAATGTGTCTAGCGGGCTGGCTCAAGGAGTAGATAAAGCAAAAAGTTTCGTTAATACGCACCATAAGGTGGGAGCACGTCGAAATAAAGCAACAAATTACTCTAATGTGTCTAGCGAGCTGGCTCGAGGAGTAAATAAAGAAAAAAGTTTCGTTGATACGCACCATATGACGAGAACGCGCCCGCATGCACCTTATGGTGGAAGCGCACCCGCCACCAACTCTACCAAATGTGACAATCTCGCATCAATTGAAAAAACTTACCATGAAGGGAAACTTTCTATTCTCTTTTGTAGTCTAATATAATAGAGAGATAGGAATGGGAGAGTAGATTACAAGATGCGTAGATATACAATCAAACAATTATTCACTAAGAAGAAAGCAATTATGATCATGCTGACGGGTGCGCTAGTTATTACGCCAATCCAGCAAATGTTACCATTTGGAAGCAGCCATTATATGAATGTTGCAGACGCTGCAACGAATTCTAATAGTTTAGTAGCTATAGGTGAGAGTATTGTTTCAGCGGGCGTGGTAAGGAAAGAATATACGTTCAAGACAACAAGAAATGCTAAAGCTGTCTCAACTGGCGTTCATGTTATGGAAATCGATCTTAGCAATCCGTATATTTCGTTGCAGGCACTTAGTGGAACGAATGGACAAGTAGGCAAGCGAACCAATGTAATGAATATGGCAAGTAATACTGGTGCCATCGCAGCAATTAATGGCGATGTTTTCGTTATGAAGAATGAAGGCACTTCATTAGGTTCGCAAATTATAGCAGGATCACTAGTTGTCAGCCCGTCTTTATTGAAAGGTATGTATGCATTTGGCGTGACAACGGACAAAAAACCGACCATTGATATGTACACATTTGAAGGAAATGTTCAATCAAGTAGCGGTCAAAGCTTCACATTATCAGGAATTAATCAGTCTACATATTCATCTGATGTTACTGGGGAAGCCTACAGTCATTCTAACAAGCTATATATATATACTAGTTCATGGAGCGGGGCACAGCGTCCGATTAACTCTGGCACAACGCCAACGGAAGTACTTGTCGTTGATAATGTAGTCCAGGAAATTGTGCAAAATGGTAGCATTACGACGGCAATTCCAAGCAATGGCTATATTTTACGCGGACATAAGGATGCAGCACAATTTCTCGTGACGAATATGACGGTTGGATCGACGGTAGAGGCGAACTATAATCTAGTATCACAGACGACGAAGCAGAAGGTTGATCCAGCTAAGTTTGAGATGATGGTGAGTGGACATACTTTGCTTGTAGAGAATGGGAAGGCATCGAGCTTTTCTCGCGATATTGCAGGTGTAAGTGGTAACTCTTACACATCTCGTACAGCGATTGGTTACTCCGCGGATGGCAAAAAGGTATATATGGTTACGGCAGAAAAGTCAGGCGCTAATACGGGGCTCAGTTTGAAGGAGCTACAGACGGTACTCGTATCGCTTGGTGCGCATAAAGCGGTTAATATGGACGGCGGTGGATCTACGACAATGGTAGAGCGCAAGCTAGGCTATTCAAGTCTATCACTCGCTCACGTTACACAAGAAAGCTCATTGCGTAGTGTAGCTAATGGTATTGGTGTATTTACAACTGCTCCTCAGGGCTCATTGAAAGGTCTAATTATTTCGGGCAGTAATTCAATTTTAATTGGGCAGTCCATTACTTTAAATGCGCGGGCATATGATTCTTACTATAATCCGATCAGTGCAGATGTTAGCTGGTCAAGCTTGAATAGCAATGGAAGCTTATCTGGTGATGTCCTTACGGCTAAGGCCAAAGGAACGGTATCGATCAAAGCTACGTCGGGTAGCGTTTCAGCATTGAAAGAAGTGAATGTTGTTGGCGGAGATCAAATCGCGTCATTAGTACCTTCAACTAAGATAGGTACGTTGTCTGCTGGAGCGTCATTACCAGTTACATTTAAAGCTACGTTGAAAAATGGTGAGACACATCAATTAGATGGAAACTATTTGAAATGGGATTTTGTTGGATTTAATGGTACATTTAAAGATGGCAATATTATTGTAAATTCAGTCAATGCAAATGCAAAGAGTGGCTATGCCGTTGCTTCGTATGATGGATTTACGACGATGATTCCGTATAGCAATGAACAAACGGTTAGCAGCGTTGAGAATTTCAATGCAGTTGGCTATGCGATTACGAATCAAGTGCTTCCAGCAGATGTAACAAAGGGTAGCGTTAAGCTAGTAGCGGGTTCTACTTCTGATAGTGCAGATAAAGCATTGCAAATTAGTTATGACTTTTCTGCAGGCACAGGAACAAAAGCTTCTTATGCAAAGCTCGGTGACATAGGTAGAACGCTGTCTCCTAATCTAACCGCATTAGCATTTGATGTGAACGGTGACGGAAGTAATAACTGGCTTCGTGCAGAGATTATCGATAGCGACAGTCAATTACATTATGTTGATATTGCGAAAAGCGTCGATTGGACGGGCTGGAAAAACATAAAAGTCAATGTAGATACGAGTGCGATGAAGGGCACTATTAAATTAAGAAGAGTATATATGATATCTCTAGACTCTACAAAAGCTGGGCTTGCAAGTTCAGGTCAAGTAACGGTAGATAATATTATGCAGTATTCAAATTCTACGAATACATCTGAAAAGGCGAATGCCGTTGTCAAACTATATATTGATAAAAAACAAGCAACAGTTAACGGTAAATCAACTACTCTTGATGCAGCTCCAATATTGAAAGGTAAATATACGTATTTACCATTACGATTCGTAACTGAGCAACTAGGTGCAACATTGCAATATGATAATGCAACCAAAACAGTGAAGGTATTTAGCGGCTCAACGCTACTTCAGATGACAATAGGTAAAAAAGAGTATGTGCTGAATGGCGTTCGTTATGAATCGGATGTCGCACCATTTACAACGAATAACCGTACATTAATTCCAGTGCGACTGTTCTCTGAAAAGCTAGGCTTCGAAGTTAATTATAATCACCTCGAGCGTAGCGTGACTATACAGTAAAAGTATGGTTGTTAGCGCAATTATGATATGATAAGACAAGCAATAAATGTAAAAGGAGTGCCTGGATACGGTGGATCACCACTCAGTCGATCTTAATCGAATATTTTCTAATGCGATTCAAGTAATGGAAACTAGCAAATATCAAATCTACGAGGTATGTGAATCTGCTAGAGATGAGCTACGTGCCTTGGAGAGAGAACTTGAACAGGTGCTACAGCAAACGGTTCAGGTGATTGAGGAGGTTGACAAGCTTGAGCTTGAATACCGATATACCAGAATTCGTTTGACAGAGGTAAGTCGCGAATTCTCTCGCTATGGTGAGCAGGATATTAAGCGGGCTTATGAAAAAGCAACGTTGACACAGTTGCAGCTTGCAACTTTACGCGAGCAAGAAAAACATCTTAAGCTCCGTAGAGATGATCTTCAAATTCGAGTTCGAAATGCCGAAAAAAATATTGAACGAGCGGAAACAATAGCATCTCAAATGAATGTTGTACTCGACTATTTGTCAGGTGATCTAGAACATGTGACCCGTATAATAGAATCGGCTAAAAACCGTCAATTGCTTGGATTAAAAATCATTTTGGCACAAGAGGAAGAACGCAAACGAATTGCAAGGGAAATTCATGATGGACCTGCACAATCGTTGGCGAATATTGTACTTCGTACCGAAATAGCGGAACGAATGCTCCAAAAGGAAGATTATCCACTCGTACAAACTGAATTAGTGGATCTAAAGGGTCAAGTTAGAGCGGGTATAGAAGAAATTCGGAAGGTCATTTTCAATTTGCGCCCGATGGCATTAGATGATCTAGGCTTAATTCCGACGCTAAGAAAGCTCACTCAGGATTTTGAAGAAAAATCTAAAATCCATACGATATTCGATATTTCAGGCAAGGAATTACGTCTTAATTCTTCTATGGAAGCTGCGATCTATCGCCTTGTACAAGAAGCGTTATCCAATGTAACGAAGCATGCTGAGGCGACGAGAGTATCGGTAGGAATTGGATTCCAGCAGGATCAGCTCCAGTTAAGTATCAAGGATAATGGAAAAGGATTCCACAGCAGTTGCAATACCAATTCTAATCTCAATTCGGAAGATGACCAGACACATTATGGTTTGATCGGGATGCATGAGCGAGTGGAGCTTATTGAAGGCACAATTGATATTCAATCGGAAGTAGGCAGAGGAACGGACATCAGGATAGTCATACCTCTTAAAACGACCTAAGAAAGGGGAAAGTTTATGATGAGTAAGCTAGATAACGGCCCATCCGATAGTACAACAATTAAAATTTTATTGGCAGATGACCATCAATTATTTCGCGAAGGTTTAAAACGTATACTGAATATGGAAGATGATATTGAAGTGATTGGGGAATGTGGTGATGGCATACAAGTGTTAGAGTTTTGTAACCATACAATACCTCATATCGTTCTGATGGATATCAATATGCCCATTGAGACAGGAGTCGTTACGACAGAGCGATTGAAAGATTTATTTCCAGATGTGAAAGTTATTATATTATCGATTCATGATGATGAAAGCTATGTGTTTGAGGCGCTGAGAAAAGGTGCAACTGGCTATTTGCTGAAGGATATGGGAGCAGAAGCATTAATCAATGCGATTCGTTCAGTTTCACAAGGATATTCTTATATTCATCCTAAAGTAACGGGTAAATTAATTAATCAACTGCGTCGTATGACGTATTTAGATGAAATTGGCGTGTCAGCGAGCCAAACGATTGATATTGGAGCGACATATATTCCGTTAGAGGAAAGCCCGCTTACACGTCGTGAAGCAGAAGTGCTGCGCTTAATGGCGGAAGGTAAAAGTAATAAGATGATAGGTGAAAATTTGTTCATAAGCGAAAAAACAGTAAAAAATCATGTTAGTAGCATACTACAAAAAATGGAAGTTGATGATCGTACTCAAGCGGTTATTAATTCTATTAAATTCGGTTGGGTTACGCTCTAATATTACAGCTATATTTCATATTGTAAATGATGGTTATGTTATATCTTATTACTGAATAAGATACGACATAACCATTTTTTTGTGTCGGTAAAGTTGGAGTAGGTTACCGCTTAGCTTTGTTTTGCATACAATATGCAAAGAGGGGGTATCAACGATGATTAAACTTCTGCTTATTGTTATTGGATGCTATATTATCGCGGCTGCTATCGTACATGTGTATTATTACTTATCAAGTCGTCAACAACCAACAAAGCGTCATTATATATTGTTAGATCACGAGCAACAGGATAGTATGGAGTGGTACTATCGCTCGTTCCAGCGTTTTTCACATTGGATGGGTATCCCGGTTCACATAACGGTGGTCAACACTCAGCCTAATCGGGATTTGCGTCAAATGGTAGATCACTGGGGTAGAAATAATAATGATATTGTATTGAATGATCGAGTTAGTGGCATATCAGATCATGCGATCATTATTGATCTGAGTAAACAAGATGACTTGTGTAAGTTGCCATTCTAGCCTATAATAGTGACATAATTTGTAAGCGTGAAGCACACGAAACGATCCATTTATGGACATTCGTGTGCTTTTTTGCGTTTGTTTATGCTTACGAAGTTACTTTTTGTTTACTAAGTAGCGTTTCGCGATGCTACAAAAGTTTGGATTATGCTTTCGAAGTTACTTTTTGTTACTAAGTAGCATTTAGCGATGCTACAAAAAGTTTGGATTATGCTTACGAAGTTACTTTTTGTTTACTAAGTAGCATTTCGCGATGCTACAAAAAGTTTGGGGGAATACAGTTGTATGCAAAGTTAATATTATGGACGCAATCGACAGAGTACCGGCTACTGCTACTACCTTATGAAAAGCGTAATCAGTTTCAAGTGGAGGAATGGGTTTGCTACATGCAGAGAGGGAGTAAATATAGTGTGACCATACAGCCAATTTCGCTAGCGTACGGTGATTATGTAGTTAGGCAGTGGATGACGAGTAAACGGAGCTATCAAAGTTTGCATAGTGCAAAGGCGGCAGTAGCTCGGCTGCTGCATGCTCAGCTACAGGTGCGCTGGAGCGATGGAGTAGTGGAGTTAGAGCCAGTAGCTGGTGCTACTGCTGTTAATGTTAGTAATGCTGCCATGGGTGAGTTTGTTATTAGTAGTGATGCCGTTAGTAGCGCTGACGCTGAGCAAGGAAGGCTTGCTGCATTGCAGTTGGCGTCGTTAATGAGGGGGAGAAAGCTGCTTTATGGGGAACTGCAATCATTGGTGGCAGATCAAGTACAAGGCGGAGTACTACATAATTGGCGTGCAGCATTGCAAAGATGCATCATAGAGGGAAGTATCGTAGTAGGAAGTAGCGTGCAGTTGCAACGCTTGGAAAGTGGAAGCAGGCAGGCTCGATATTGTTGCTTACGTTGCTATGAGCAGCAATTAGAGCATACTTCGTCAGTCTGCGTTTACTGTGGAGAAGCCTGCTACTATTGCAAGGAATGTCTTGTTATGGGGAGAAGTCGTACTTGTGGATTGTTGCTCGTAGGACGGTATCTTTCACCTTTACTTGGGGGAGGGGAGAAGAAAATAGTCGTTCATCCAAGTAAAATTGTGCAATTAGCGAGATATCATCTTAGTCCCGCACAGCAAAAAGCGACGAAAGCGGCGCTAGGTTACATTTATACACAGAATAAGCGCTATGTGGAACTGCGAGAACGTGGTCGTGCAGTCGAACCTAGTACGGAGCGGGAGGGCCGAAGGGAAAATAGGCAGCTTGTAGATAACCGAGAAAAGGAGGGGTTGCGTGAGCGTAGTGTTAGGAAGGGAGCGTTACCAGCGAGGAGATTACTTGATCATATGATCGGCCATAGGCTGCAACAGCTGCAAAGTTGGCGGCAACGCTACGATCGCAACTATCTTATTTGGGCGGTGACAGGGGCGGGTAAAACCGAGATGATTTTTCCGCTTATCGAATATGTAACAAAGCAAGGTGGTAAAGTGCTACTGGCAACGCCGCGCCGAGATGTTGTACTAGAGCTAGATCCACGTTTGCGAAAGGCATTTCCTGAGCTGTCGATTGTAACATTGTATGGTGGGAGTACTCAGCGCTGGCAAGAGGGACAGCTCGTAGTAGCTACAACCCATCAATTAATGAGATTCCAACAAACCTTTGAGCTTGTTATTATTGATGAACTGGATGCATTTCCTTATCATGGTGATCCCCGTCTATATCGTGTAGCGGCGCAATGCAGCACATTAGGCGGGATTAGAATATTGTTATCAGCCACCCCGCCTAGAGAGCTACAACAGGCGATGAGTGCGAAGCTACTCAGTTATGTTTTACTCCCCGTTCGATATCACCGCCATCCACTCCCCGTACCAACTATGCTAACCACGCCTTCCATAGCAGAGCAATTGCGAAAGTCTAGTATTCCGACAGCTGTAATTACCGCAATGAAGCAATCCATTGCTAGAGGCGCGCAGTTGTTTGTATTTGTCCAACGTATTGCCGAAGCGGAGCCATATGTTACATTGTTACAGCGCTATTTTCCAAGCATAGTTATTGCGGCAACATCCTCTAAGGATGATGGGCGCACGGAGAAGGTGCAATCTTTTCGCCAGAGACATATAAGAATGTTGGTGACGACAACAATATTAGAACGTGGTGTCACTATTCCACAAAGTGATGTCTATATTTGCGATGCGGATGGATCATTATTCGATGAAGCATCACTCGTACAAATGGCAGGACGTGCAGGCAGATCCGCGGATGATCCCAAGGGTAAAGTGTATTTTGCAGCCAAGCATCGTAATGAAGCACAATTGCGAGCATTGAAGCAGATTGTGAAAATGAATAAGCAAGCGAGGAAGGAACGTTATTTGTTGGAGCAGTATTGGTAGTGGAGCAATATAAGTATTTTTATTTCAAACAAATCGAGTTGCCATGCAGAATAAATGTCAAAGTGACTTATTTCGCCCCGAAAAGGGTATTCCCGAGTAAAATAAAGGTAACTCTGTTCTCTCCGCTGTGCATAATATGTGAGGAATTGAAGAAAACAAACGCAGTTTAAGCACAACTTTTAATGGGGTAATTCAGCCTTGTAGATATGGGATAGCAGATATGTAACTACAGTACTGTGACGATTATTTGTGTTATAATCATAAATATGAATAACTAATGTGCGGGGTGGAAAATATGGCTACAGCCGAATTTCAAAAATATATCCATGGGATGGATGAATACATTAAGAAAATTAGTACAGAACAGAAGCAGGCATCTTTAGAGTTCTTGCAGAAAGCGGGGATTGCTGATAAAGATGGTAAGTTATTACCACAGTATAAGGAACAATGATGTACTCAAATTTGCCTAATTTCGTGTTGGGCTTTCATGGTTGTGATTACCAAGTAGCGGAAAGTATAATATTGCATCAGGATTCAATGCGTTTAAGTCAGAATGACTATGATTGGTTGGGACCAGGTATTTATTTTTGGGAGAACAACCCTCAAAGAGCCGTGAATTATGCCGAAAAGCTCAAGGCTCAGCGATCGCGTGTTGCAGGTATAGTAGAAAATCCAGCTTCTATCGGAGCGATTATTGACCTTGGTCATTGTTTGAATTTACTGGAGGAAGGTTCTCTTGAGGTCTTGAAGCGCGGGCATGAGATATTGAAGATAAAGAGCCGTAATGCTGGTACATCGTTGCCAGAGAATAAATACGGTCGTGGAGCCGAGAGTGAAGAACTGTTACGACGATTCCTTGATTGTGCGGTTATTCGTGCAGTACATGAATACAACCAGGAGACAGGACAAAAGCCGTACGATTCTATCAGAGGTGTTTTCTTTGAAGGGAACGATTTGTATCCCGGCGCAGGTTTCAAGGCGAAAAATCATATTCAGGTTTGTGTAGTTAATCCAAATTGTATTAAAGGATATTTTAAACCGATGAATCCAAACTTGGATTATCCTATTCCCTAGGGCCTAATCTGCACTAGGTTATTGAAGGGTTTGAAACTCCATAAGATGGCATGGAAACATTTGATGGAGTTGAATAGTTTACCAGTCTCTTTGTATGCGGTTTCAGTTTGTTGTTTCATGTAGTATTTCCGGTTTTTCCACGTGATTCTTTCCTATCCTCAAGACCCCCCAACAAAGAACATCCTAATTCACCCACATACACGAAGGAGGTGACACCTGATGCCATCATCTACGCAAAATAAATGGTTATGGTGGTTAACAGCTAGAAAGCGTCATTGTCTCTGCTGTCAAAATAGTGTTACGCGTAATCGTTATGAACGCAACAACCAACATCCTTGGATTGATCGAAGATTATATGATCTGCTTTGCGCAACTTGTGTGGCGAACATTCCGTGGATTACTACAGTACAATGTAGACGGTGTGGACGAGCTCAGGTTTGCCAGGATTGTCATTATCGCGAGACGAGTGCATTACGTTGTAATCGTAGTGCGGTAAGATATACGGATGAGATGAAACAGTGGCTTAGCACGTACAAGTTTCAAGGGGATGAGCGGTATCGAGAGCTGCTGGCTTTCATGCAATCGCATGTCTATGAACAGGTGACACTTCAATTAGTGAGGGATCAAGGATTGTATGAGCATTGGCGAGCTTCACGACTAACCATTCATACATATGCTAAGCGATATAAGCTGTGGCAAGTAGTTACTGCGGTACCGATCAGCGAAGAAAGACTGTTGGAGCGTGGGTTTAATCAAGCAAAACAATTAGCAATGAGTGTTGCTGAGTATGGTGAGCTTCCCTTTATAGAGCTACTGCGTCGTCAGCGAGACAGTATTAAACTAAGCTCGAAGAAGAAGTGGGAGCGGGTAAGCACCGTTCAGCAATTGTATATAAGTGAACCATCATACTGGCTGCCGCTTATGGAAGTGTCATCTAGTCGAACGCCAATTAATATACTACTTATAGATGACGTATATACGACGGGCAGCACGATAGAAGCCTGCGCTCAGGCCATCTTAGATAGTGCTCCCAGCGAGGTAACAATCTACGGGCTCACATGGGCAAGGGCATAGTAAAGCAGAAAAGATAAAAATATTTGGAAATTCACGATAGAACTAATGAAATCCCCCCGAAATTACGATAAAGTATAGTATAAGGTAAAGTGGAATAAAGGAGTTGATTGGGAGATGAATATTGCTAATTGTCCTCGTTGCGGTAAAGTGTTTGCAAAAGGGTTCAAGGATGTATGTCCTGCTTGCGTACGAGATATTGATAAAGAATACGAATTATGTTCTACGTATTTGCGTGAGCACAGAGGCGCATCTATTACAGAACTATCTGACGAAACGGGTATTTCGATTAGGCAAATTACTAAATTCGTGCGTGAAGGTAGAATTTCGATGATGGATGCTCCAAATTTATCGTATCCATGTGAATCATGTGGGATGCTAATATCCCATAATCATCTATGTGATAGCTGTCGTACTCGTTTAACAAATGCTTCGAAAAATTTGTTCCATGAAACCAATATTGCTGAAAGCAAAAAACTTACTGACGAACAGGTTCAGAGTGCTTACAAAGGGATTAGCCAATACAAAGATAGGACTTAAATAGGATTTACTATTCATAATAAATACAAAGGAGCCGATAATACTACTAGTAGCTTATCGGCTTTTTAGTTTTTAGAACAATGGGGTGAGTGTAATGAAAATCAACGATATAAATCGTATTAATGGAATCAATAAAACATATCAAAGCCAAACCGATTTTCGGAAGGAAGATAGAAAATCCGTTGCCAAGGATGATATTCAAATTTCCCAAGCAGCACAAGAAATGTTAGAAACGAGTCGCACAGAAAATAGTGAGCGTACTCAATACTTGAATGAATTGAAGCAGGTTGTACAGTCTGGAAACTACCATGTAGAGTCTGGAAAAATAGCGGAAAAGTTGTTGCCTTTCTTCAAATAGAACGACGCTAGATATGGAGGAACATGGATGGAACAGACAGCATTTCAACTTATGATGAATCAGCTAAGACAATTATTGCTTATCTATCGTGCTTTATTCACATTATCTGATGAGAAAAAAAGGGCCATTATTAACAATGAGATTGAGCTCATTAATGCGCTTACGATGAAAGAGACGAAAGCACTTAAGCCTGTTCCAGAACTTGAGGCAGGGATTCGTACTCAACTAACGAAGCTGCAAAGAGATCTAGGATTTCGACCCAAATTAAAAATGACATTATCGGAAATGACGAAAATGTTAGTTGTACCTGAAGAAAAGCAGGAGTTAACAGAGATTCAGGCTGCCCTTGGAGATGTATCAATAAAGCTTAGTAAAGCGAATGAGCTTAACCAGCAATTGATCCAGCAATCATTAGAGTATGTACATTTCTCGCTGGATGTTCTATGCGGACCGCCCGATGATGAAGTGACGTATAAGCGTCCTACAGTCAATACAGATATACAAAAACGATCAGGAATATATGACACAAGAGCGTGAATTCGCTTATGCTTCCGATGCTACTTTTATTTGCAGGCAGCAGCTCAGGGAGTCAATAAAAGTTTTAGGAGGTTTATAATGGTATCATCATTTCACGGTTTAGAGACGAGCAAGCGTGCACTATTAACGCAACAGGTTGCTTTGAATACAATAGGCCACAATATTTCCAACGCAGCAACAGAGGGCTATTCTCGCCAACGAGTTAATCTTATCAACGCATCACCATTATCTGCTCCTGGATTCAACCGTATTTTCACACCTGGTCAGATTGGATCAGGCGTAGAATATTCGAGCATTACACGCGTACGTGACAGCTACTTAGATATGCAGTACCGTCGTGAAAATCAAGATAAAGGGATGAATGGAATATACAATGCCACGATGGAAGCCATTCAGACGATTATTAATGAACCTTCTAATAATGGGGTAAGTGCTGTAATGGATAAGTTTTGGAACTCACTTGAAGTTATGAATCGCGACCCGAACCTACTAAGTGCACGTGTTGATTTTATTGGTAATGCGAAAAATATGGCGGATACATTTAATAAAATCGGAACTTCATTAACAACACTTGAAGGTGATATTAATAGCAATATTGATATTAAGCTACAGGAAGCAAACCAACTTATTGATGGCATTGCTGAATTGAATGAAACGATTCGTAAAATTGAAATGCTTGGCGATCATGCGAATGATTATCGTGACCAACGAGATGTCCTTGTCGATAAATTATCCAAAATTGTAGATGTACAATATACAGAAGATGCGAACGGCATGCTTAACGTCTATAGCGCTGGCATTCAGGTTGTTAATGGCCAAATGCAAACAGCTTTAACTGGTGCTGATGTTGCTGGTATTACGAGTGGTGAAATTTCAGGTTACAAAAAATCACAAACGGATATTATCCAAACACGTAGTCAATTGGATGCATTGGTTGATACGCTTATTAATGGTAAAGTTCAAATTACAATGCCTAATGGCTACAAAACGTCAACTCCGATGATTGCTGATAACGCTGTAACAGTGAGGGATGATACAGTCGTACCACCAACTGTAACAACTTATGCAGCAGGTACAACCATTCCAGCGAACTCAAAAATAACGACTGAAGCAAAGTTTACGGTAGAGGGTTTCAATGGTGTTCATAAGTTAGGTTACACACTGAACTCACCTGCTGAGACGGGATTAGATTTCTTCACATTGAAGGATCCAACACTACCGTTCTCTATCGATAATATTGAAGTTAATCCGGAAATTCAGAAGGATACGAACAAAGTTGCAGCATCAGGTCAATACGAGGGTTCCGGGGCAGGTATGTCAGCGATTAAAGGTAATAGCGATATTGCGTTAGCATTAACAAGCTTACGTAATTTGAAGTTTGAATTCCCTGCTGATATGACTTCACTATCTACAGGTACAGTGGATGATTATTTCCGAGCATTTGTTAGTGATCTGGGAACACGTTCAAATATTGCAGACACAAATTACAAGAAAAGCAGCGATTTGACTGATAATGTAGATATCCGCAGGCAATCAGTAAGCGGCGTGCAAATGGATGAAGAATTAACGGATATGCTTCGCTTCCAGCATGCGTACAATGCAGCTGCTCGTAATATGACAGCGGTAGATGAGATGCTTGATAAGATTATTAACGGCATGGGGCTTGTAGGAAGATAATATACAAAAATAGATAATGCTTTCGAAGTGTTTTTTCATTACTGGAGGCAACTAAGTTAGCGATGAAAAAATTGGAGGAGGTAGATTATGCGAATCACTAGTATGATGCAAAATACGCAATTGTTACGTAATATCGGTAACAATAGTAATAATATATTGGATTGGCAGAACAAGCTGTCAACGGGACAGAAAATTAGTAAGCCAAGTGATGATCCTGTTGGAATTGGTTATCAGATGCGCTATACGACAGAGCTTAGTCGTAATGAACAATATCTTGCCAATGCGAACACGGGATATGGTTGGCTGAGTCAGACGGATTCGGTGCTGCAACAAGCGAATGGAATATTGCAACGTTTGAATACGCTTGTGAATCAAGCGGCAAATGGTACAGTAACTGCTGAAGTAAGAAAAGGGATAAGTAATGAAATTTCTCAGCTCCGTGAACAAATGATTTCGATTGGTAATAGTACGTATGATGGTCGTTACATTTTTAATGGTCAGAAAACAGATATGCCCCCTTATTCGATAGGCACAGTGAAGACTGATCCAACAGATCCAAATTCTCCCGATCGTAGTATAGCTGCTACTGAAACAACAGATCAAGGTATTTATTATCTTAACGTGAGTTCATCTGTCACCGTAGAGGTAAGCTTGACAGGGGGAGCAGTATTCGGCGAAGCTGGCGCTGATGATAATATCTTCAAGATGTTTGATGACATTATTGGTCATCTACAAAACAACGACCAAACTGCTTTATCTGATAGCTTAACTGATATCGATGGTGCAATCGGACAAATCTCGTTAAGTCTTGCTGAGGTTGGCGCGCGTATGAATCGCTTTGAATTGATTCAAAGCCGTATCGCGGATGAGAAGGTTAGCTTAACAACATTGAGATCTAGTGTTGCTGATGTAGATATGGCTGATGCGATTATTCAATTACAGCTACAGCAGAACGTGCTGCAAGCTTCCCTATCTGTTGGAGCAAAAGTGATGCAGATGTCGTTACTGGATTATATTCGTTAGTAAGTTAAGGGAGTGCAGTATATATGGGTGAGAATACCGTTTCTAATCAAGTGATCAAGAGCAATCTTTATGGCGAAATCATCGTAGAAGATCATCAGATCTTTCATTTTTCACAAGGTATTGTGGGCTTTTCTCATCTAAAGCAATTTGCATTACTGCCTTATGAAGATACTGAACTATTGGTTTTGCAGTCATTTAGTGAAGATATTAGCCTATTATTAGTTCCTGCTGCGTACAGTGAGAATAACATTAGTTTTCACATAGATGAATCAACCGTTGAACAACTGGGCGTTCAAGATGAAGATGAATTAGCAATATTTTATATATTGCGATTTATTGATAATAGTCCTTTTATTAATTTACGGGCACCTATTCTTGTCGTATCGACTACGCAGAAAGGTTGCCAATATGTCGTTTCAGATGATTCATTAAGCCTGCGAGCTCCATTGGTAATTAAAGGTGAGGTTGAATGCTAGTATTGAAGCGCAAAGTAGGCGAGGTTGTTCGGATTGCCAATGATATAGAAGTTTATGTATTAGCAGTTGAAGGCGATACGATCAAGTTGGGGTTCGAAGCTCCCAAGCATATTCAGATTTTGCGATCTGAAGTATATGATGCCATCAAAGCGGAAAATATGCAGTCAGTAATGTCGAGTGATCATGACACTAAGGAAATATTGAAGCAGCTTAAGAAGAGATCTCTCCATAACGATAACAGTTAAGGGAGGAATTATTGTGTTTAGTTCAATCAATCGTATGGATGGATCCTCAGTTGATTGGAGTCAATTACCTGGAGTGAAGAAGCAAGTAGAGGCTTCACAGGAAATTCAGAAAATCGGCTCTTCTGCACATGCTATTAACAACGCAGATTCTAAATTCACAGAGCAAGACAGAGATAGACTCTACAAGGAAGTGGAGAAAGTCAACGCAACACTGAAAATGGAAAGTAAATCTATGCGCATCAAGTTCAGTGAAGAAGCTGAACAGTATTACGTGGAAGTCTTCGATTCTCGTACGCAAGAGGTTATTGAAAGCATCCCTGGTAAGCATATGATTGAGTTGGCGGCTAAGCTCAAGGATATGATTGGATTTTTCATCGATGAAAAACGCTAAATAATAAAGAGGAGTGATTATAATGGGTATTAGTATTACTGGTTTATCATCAGGACTAGATACTGCACAAATGGTTAAAGATTTAATGGCTATTGAAAAGATTCCATATAACAATCTCACTACAAAAAAAACGAATCTGCAATCGGAGCAAACGATTTTCCGTACAATTAATACAAAGATGAAAGCATTAGAGTCAGCACTTATTAATCTAAAGATGTCGAGTGATTTTAACACTTATAAAGCTAATAGCACTAACTCAAATGTTGCAACTGCTATCGTATCATCAACTAGTTCTATAAGTGGGGACTCCTATACACTTAAGGTTAGCCAACTGGCTGCTGGCGCTACAGCAAAAGCCGATGGCATTTCAGTTGATAGTACAAAGTGGTTAGATTCATTGCAAGGCGGAACAGTTCAAATCAATGGTAAAGAAGTTGCCATAGACTTTAGTGAATATAAAACTGATAAAGAGGCATTAACTGCTTTGAGAGATCATCTGAATAAAAACCCTGAGAAATTTGATGTGAAAGCGTCGCTGATTAATACAAGCACAGATGAATTTTCATTTATTCTTACATCAACTGAAACAGGAAGCAGTTCTAATGTATCCCTAACTGTGATCCCTCTGGATGATCCAGATGCTGTGCCTACAGATTTATCTACGCTTTTTACAGATATAGATCCTGGCAAAAACGCTATATTCGAACTAAATGGATACACTATTGAGAAGGCGACTAATTCAATCAGTGATGTTATCGATGGTGTTACCTTTAATTTGACTGGAACGTCTACTGAGGCTACAACGATAAGCATTGCTAGAGATACGGATGCAATTGTTAGTAAGGTTAATGCGTTTGTAACAGCATATAATGACTTAACGTCTTTAATAAAATCAAATTTAGCTAAACCAGATAGTGATGATAAAACAAATCCATTACAAGGCGATTCGACTTTAAAACAATTAAGTAATCAATTATATTCGATTTTTACTTCTATGGTTGCTACAGATAGTGGTAATGCGTATATGGAGCAAATGGGGTTGAGTATTGATAAAGGTTTTACCTCTGGTAGTCAAATGACTGGTAAAATTACGTTTGATACTGAGGCGTTTAAGAGTGCGCTAGAAAGTAATCCTGCAAAGGTTGTTTCACTTTTTACTGCAAATAAGATAGATGCCGATCCTAATGCTCTTGTAAAAGACAATGGTATCATTACGCAATTAAATGACATTATGAGTAATTATACATCCACTGTAAGTGGTATGCTTACTTCAAAAATTACAGGATATGACTCGGAAATTAAAATGGTGGATACGCGCCTAGAATCCATGGATAGAAGTCTGGAAATGAAAGAATTACGGTTAAAGCAACAATTTTCGACAATGGAGACCTTATTGTCCTCTTTGAAGAATGAACAAGCTTGGTTAACTTCACAGTTTGAAGCCTTAACTAAATCTAAATAGTTGACTTGAATAATATAGGGAGGGTGAAGAACAATATGATCTCGAATATGATGGGATATCAAGCGTACCAGAAAAACAAATATGAGACGGCTTCTCCTCATCGACTAATAACTATGCTATATGAAGGTGTAATCCGCTTTGCTAATCAAGCGATTAATGAAATAGAAAGTAGTAATATCCAAGGTTCTAATCTAGCTATAAAACGTATGCAGGATATCGTCTATGAATTAATTGCATGCTTAAATTTCAAAGAGGGTAAAGAAATAGCAGAGCAATTACATCCACTCTACCAATATGTAATAGACTTATCAGTTCGCAGTAATCTCGAAAAGACAGTAGATCCTTTGAAAGAAGCGATACTGATTATTACTGATATCAAATCTTCCTGGGAGCAGATCGGGAAGGATGTGGCGCTGAGCAATGGCTGATGGTGAAGTGGAAGATCTAGTATCTATCTATTGTGAATTGGTGATTGTGCAGCAAGAACTGGTCAACATTGCTAAGCAAGAAAGATTTGAAGAACAGATAGATCAAATGAAAACGCTAGAGCAGCAAAAGATATCGTATAAGGCTACTATTAACATGCTGCGATTAAAGCATCCTTATACGGACCAAGTGTCAGGTGAGAAGTTGCTACAGCTCACAAGCTATATTACCGAGCTTAAACAATTGAATGAAGAGGTTCAGGACATTGTTAATCAGTGGTATAGTGAAGATTCAAGTGACATGAAGAACGTTAATGTCCAAAGGAAAACATTAAACTCCTATGGTGGAGTTCATAACAGCGATATTCTATCCTATTATATAGATTATAAAAAATAATTTTGAAAAACTATTAACTATTACCGGATTATATCCGATAATAGTATTGTGACCACAAGGATGTGGCACTAGAACCTATCATGGAGGATGATAATTATGTTTATTAACACTAACGTAGGTGCGATGAACGCGCACCGCAATCTAACTGCAAACAATGGCGCAATGAATAAAACTATGGAGAAGCTTTCTTCTGGATACCGCATTAACCGTGCTGCTGACGATGCTGCTGGTCTTGCAATTTCCGAAAAAATGCGTTTCCAAATCAATGGTCTTCAACAAGCACAACGTAACGCTCAAGATGGTATCTCTTTGATTCAAACTGCCGAGGGTGCACTTACTGAAGTTCATTCTATGCTTCAACGTTTGAACACACTAGCTACTCAAGCTTCAAACGGTACGTACAATAATGCTGAAGACCGTGCTGCAATTACTAAAGAAGTTACGGCATTAACTGCTGAAATCGATAATATTGCAAAAAACACTAACTTTAATGGGATTTCTCTATTATCCTCAACTGCTGGTGCGGCTAATGTTGAACTTAATTTCCAAGTAGGAAGTACTGCAGATACTAAAATTTCTGTTGCATTGAAAGATATGAGTACTGGTACTGATGGTCTGAATATTACTGGTATCGATTTAAGTACTGAAGGTGGAGCTCTAGCTGCTATTGATACTATCAAAACTGCAATCAACACTGTATCTGATCAACGTGCAGAATTCGGTGCTGCTCAAAACCGTCTAGAGCACACAATCAACAATCTTGGAGTTAATGCTGAAAACCTATCTGCTGCACAATCTCGTATTCGTGACGCTGATATGGCTGCAGAAATGACTTCATTCACTAAGAACCAAATTTTAGTACAAGCTGGTACTTCTATGCTTGCACAAGCTAACTCTGTACCACAAAACGTTCTTAAACTTCTAGGATAATAAAAGTTAACAAAAAAGGCTGCCCATGGGCAGCCTTTTTTGTTAATGAAACAATTATAAAAATCCGATATAGTAAGTAGAATGTACATCCAATATAAATTTTGTTAGGAGAAACTATATGAGAATAACCCATGAACTTTGGAATGGAATTATAGATGAAATTGAACAATATATACCTAAGCTAATTGCTGCAAGTGATTCCGTAGGGGAACTCTTTTATGAGCCACTTAATGAACAAGGAAGTGAGTTATTTTCACAGTATATAACGGGTATGAGTAATTTAATTCAAACAACGATGATGACGCTGAATGACGCGACTGATCATGCACCACAAATGATTGAGCGCTCAACCCCGGTTTTGCAGAGCATTACATCTTTTATTGCTGATATAGAGAATGCATTGGAAAAGCAACAATTTGTCGATGTTGCTGATATTATTAAACATGAAATTACAGAGCAGTTGAAATTATTACTAGTTGCGATAAAGGAGTCTCGTTAAGGATGACAACACAATTCGCACAAAACTTATCTTATTTGAAGAATTTCCAACCTTTTACTTATGAAGTCGTTATAAATGCTGTAAATAATAGAGCAAATAGTAGTTATAAGTTAGTGAGTAATCGTAATCAATCCTACAATATCGAACGTAATGCTGACGAGAACTCTTTATTGTATAGCAAATATGATCCTGTTCACGAGAGTAATCGTTGGTGTGAATCGCTACAGTTAGATGAGAATGGCGAAAAAGACATCATACTATTTGGATTAGGTTTAACGTATCATTTGTCTGCACTAATGGAAAGATATCCGAATCATAAATTTTTCGTATATGAGCCGGAGGTAGAACTATTCGTAGAAATGCTTAACGTTGTCGATGTTTCGATATTGTACGGGCATGTAAACATTAAGTATATCGGTATAGGGAAAAACGAGCTTGCAATGCAAAATTGTTTGGAAGCAATTAATAAGTATTGTACGCTACAATATGAATTTGTTCATATTCCCTTTTACGGACAAATTAGTTTAGATATTGAAAAACAGTTTCTTAGTGCTTTACGACAAGTGGATCTTCATAGAAAAGCTGTAGTTGGTATTCATCAAACGTTTGGTAAAATTATGTACACGAATACATTACGTAATATACCAGCTATGTTGAAAACGCCAATACTCCAAACACTTGAAAACCATTATGAAGGTGCAACTGCACTAATTATTGGTGGAGGACCATCTCTACAATATGATATTGAATACATTAAGAAGGTACAGAATGAGTGGTTAATAATTGCAGCAGGATCAAGCGTACAAAGCTTATCGCATTATGGAATTACACCTCATTTGATTGTATCTATGGATGCTGGTGTATACAACGCAAAGATATTTAGAGCAAATAGTTTTATAGATATTCCATTACTAATGATGCCACAAATCCATCATGAAATAGTTACATTGCATCATGACAATAATATGTATGCCTATTACGATAATGATGTTATTGTGAACTTCTTGATTCCATATCAGGATCAGAATTATATTATGAAGCCAACATATTCTGTTACTGGAACTGCAATTCAAGCAGCTGCTTATATGGGAGCTACAACGATTGTATTAGCAGGACAAGATCTGTCGTATCCTGGTAAGAAAAAGTATGCACCAGGGGCGGCACATCTTGGAAACAATGAATTAAGTTATATAGACCAGGATTTACTTTATGAAGTTGAGAATGTTAAGGGAACTACTAACCCGACAACCTTTAGCATGCTTCAGACTTTGAGAGATATCGAACAGCTTGTTGTTAATATGAATACAGTAAACTTTTTCAATACGTCAAAAGAAGGTGCAGCTATTAATGGGTTTATGTATCAGGACTTAGAAACATTAATAGGTGAACCTACTCACAAGCAATATTCATTTCATGAAATGAAATCTATTCTGCGTGAAAAACCTTTATATCATTCTGTGGATGTACAACTGCTGATTAATAGATTGCAAAATGCCATTCAATATGTGACAACCATATTAGAAAAGACAAAGTGGCTGGAGAAGGAGTTAAGTAAACTTAACACAATGAGTAGAACTAGTCCTAATAAGGCTGCTGTACTACTGAAGGAAATCGAATATCAACTTAATCAACTATTTGCAGAGGATACATTTATTCGTCTCATTAAAGAATGGCTTATTGTTGAATATAATGCATTTGAACGTCAATTGTTGGATGTCGTCAAAGAGCCTCAACTAATTAAAAAAGTAACATTACTAATACGAATTTTGTCTCCCTTTTTGAGCAAGATGATAATAGAGCTTCCGGAGATTAAAAAAGAATTAACGCACACAAGGGAGCAACTTAACCAGAAGTAGATTAAGCGTAATTTATAAGATAGAAGTAATGATGTACAGCAGAGAAGGGTGAATGAGATGTTACAAAATCCTCTAGAAAACAAAACAATTCTTATTACAGGTGGAACGGGATCATTTGGTAAAAAGTTTGTTGCACAAGCATTGGAATTAGACGCGAAAAAAATTATTGTTTTCAGTCGTGATGAGTTGAAGCAATATGAGATGAGAAAAGAGTTTGGTGAGAATAGCCGACTACGCTATTTCATTGGAGATGTACGCGATAAGGAACGCTTGTATCGTGCCTTTGAAGGGGTAGATATTGTTATTCACGCTGCAGCTATGAAGCATGTAGAAGCATGTGAGTATAATCCATTTGAAGCTGTTAAGACAAATATTAATGGTGCACAAAATGTGATCGAAGCCGCAATCGATTGTGGTGTCGAAAAAGTTATTGCATTATCTACAGATAAAGCAGCTGCTCCCGTGAACTTATACGGGGCGACAAAGTTGGCTTCTGACAAGCTGTTTATTGCTGCGAATTCATATGCCAGTGGTACACATACAAAGTTTTCTGTAGTTCGCTATGGCAACGTTGTAGGGAGTCGTGGTAGTGTTGTGCCATTCTTTCAACAGATTAAGCATACTGGGATTCTTCCAGTGACTGATGAACGCATGACACGCTTCTGGATAACCTTAGAGCAAGGTGTTCAGTTTGTAATCGATAATTTGAGTCGTATGCGAGGCGGAGAATTATTTGTACCGAAAATTGCGAGTATGAAAATTATCGATCTAGCAAAAGCGATAGGGCCAGAATGTGAGATTGAAATTGTAGGTATTCGCCCAGGTGAAAAATTACATGAGACGATGATTACAATAGATGATTCAAGACATACAATTGAATATGATGACTACTATGTGATAGCACCAGAGTTTTCTTGGTGGACGACTGAGAAGATCGAAGGACAAACGCTTCCTGAAGGCTTTGAATATAATAGTGAAACCAACGATAGATGGCTGACGGTAGAGGATTTGAGAGGAATTGTGAAGGGGCATTAAATTAAAGATTGTAGTAGTTGGTGCAGGGTATATAGGAGGCTTATTCTCTTGCAAATGGTCTCAACGTTGTGGTACTTCGATATTTTTTTAATGCCGTAGGAGCCGTATCGTGGAACAGTTCGCGGAGACAGGTATAAAATGCCTGTTTAGAAGAGATTACATTAAGAGATGAATTACAGCTGAAGCTGTTTTATCTAGGACAATATAATATTAATAGAATCGTTACGGGAAATGTCTGTATAAGTTAGTAGGAAAAAACGGGATGCATTTAAATTTATGATACTATTTTTAGAATGTGAGGAATAAATCATGAATCTACATGAAGGAGATAGACCGAAAATTCTTTTTGGAACGGGTCAGTTTGCTGAAATTGTATTAAAGTGTATTGATCATAACGATTTTTTTTGCTTCATTGATAATTCCGAGAATAAAATTGGGACAAGCTTTTATGGTAAGCCCGTGTATTCCTTAGAGTCTATATTAGAAATGGTTGATCTAAGAGAGTACCAAATTTTTATTGCATCCATGTACTATGAAGATATTGCTACACAGTTAAACGAGTGTAATCTAATCGAAAGTATCCATTACAGGGATGGCATGGAATTATTATCTGCCGAGCATGTGAGAAGATTGAATAATATAGATGTTGACATAGAAGATGAATTCAATGAAATATATATTAAGGTTAGAAGATATACTATGACTTCTATTGAAAGGATGTATGCGTTATACCAATGACATTAATTACAAAGGGATTACAGTTGAACAAGAAATAAAGAGTTGTTAAGAAAATAATATTAATTCGTGGTGTAATGCTTCTATTGAAGGTGTACAACAAATTCTAAAACAAACACTATATCCTTCTGAAAATATTCATTATGTTATTGGAAGGGTTGAAGAAACACTACTAAACACGGTTCCAGATAGAATTTCCTTAATGCGACTTGATACTGATCTTTATTATTAAACTTACAAATAAATGGAATATCTTTATCCCTTATTAGAAATAAAAGGGGTATTAATTGTGGACGATTATGGACATTGGCAGGGGGGCAAAAGAGGCGGTAACAGAATATTTCACTGAAAATAATATAGTTATGTTGCTAAACAAAATTGATTATACAGGTCGCTTGGGAATAAAGATATAAGTATCTATAGCATTCTATTATCGGAATGTGAGGGTGGTGGATACTTTTTGGTTTTTGTGCCGAGTGTTAGTAGCGAAGCGATTTATAAATACGAATTTTATATAATAAAAGATTTAATGATATGTGAAGATAATAAATGAAAAACACTTAGTTGTGGGTGAAGTTCGTCTGAAGAAGCTAAGTACTGAAAACCAAATTACCTAAGAAAATAGCCATCCACATATTCTTATAGATGGTGAAATATATAACAAAACAGAACTAGTACCCATTTTTGATTTTTCGAACAAAGAATCTTTGTTTGAAATGTACAAGAAGGATAATTACTTCTCTTTTTTTTGAAAGCAGATGTTTTTTTACTAGTGAAGTTTAATAATTAAAGGCTTCAAGCCAACTGTTACAGTTATTTTACTTTGAGAAGATGTAGAGAGGTGATTTGATGGATTATATTATTTGGGGAGCTTCAAATTTCGGGAAATCTACTCTCTCTATATTAGGAGGGAAATTTAATGTTTTAGGTTTTGCTGACAACGACATTAGTAAGTGGGGGCAAAAGTTTTGTGATATAGAGGTATATTCACCTACAATGGTGATCTCAGAAATGAAAATGAATGATGCTATGAGGATTGTAATTGCAAGCATGTATTTCAATGAAATATACAAGCAATTGTTAGAATACGGAGTGCCTAATGAGAAAATATTCAAATTTACTTTTTCGTTAGAATTAGTGTCTATCAATGAAGAATTAGTTAATAAAAGTGCAAATATCTTTTTGAATGTGGAGTAAAGGCGAAATCACAAATAATAAAGAGTTCATATTTTCCAAATGGAAAAATTAGAGTTGTACCTATAGATGAATTGAGATTAGGATTTGATTGGCTGAACAACGATTTAACCCTAATTGGTCAGAAAATTATTGAATCTCCACATTTTGAATTAATGAAAACTATTAATGACAATAAAGATTTGAAAGACTGTGAGTATATACTAAGGAAAGAGAAAGGAACGCTTGATTTTAATGGATCTTGTGTAATTTCACAAGAATTTTTAGAGCAAAGTCTATTTTATTTTGAAAAGAGAAAACAGGAAATTTTTATGGATTCATATGAACCTATAAAAATTGCTAATTTTGGTGGTGATGTATTTATTCTATATGGAAAGCATAGGGCTGCAATGGCGTTATTAATTAATAGAGGAGAAATTAAGGCAATTGATATTACAATGATATTAAACGATAGTTATTATCATTGGATTTATGAGTATATAACAGATAATGTGTATTTCTCTAAGAATGTGATAGCATACGAACGATTTCTTACTTACCTCAATAATTACTAGAACTTAAACAGGGAGAGATGTAATCATGAAGAACATAAAAGAACTTGTGGTTGAACTTGAAAAAAATCCAATTGAGGCAAGAGGGCATATTTATCATCCAATTCCCTTTGGAGAATTTGATCATCTGAAAACCAGTTTAATAAAAGAGTAATTTTTGAAGAAAAGTAAAATTATTTCAGATTATATCTCAAACAATTTTACAGATCAACTACGTACAACCAATATCTTAGATATTGGTGCTAACGGAGGATGTTTTAGCTTCACTCTTTCAAATGATGTAAATGAAGTTACAACATTTGAAACTAATTTACGTTATTCAGAACTATGCCAAACTATTATTAAATAAAAAAATATAAGTAACATTACTTGGAATCATTCACCTTTCGATATTACAAAATTAGATGTTGATAAAAAATACGGTGTTGCTTTAATGTTAAGTGTATTTCAATGGATGGCTGAGGGCGGTGATAATATAGAGGTTGCTTTTAAGGACTTAAGATATATATCTGAAATTAGTAACTGTCTAATCTTTGAGTTAGGATTTAACCATGGAGCATCAGCTATTCAAACAGATAAAGAAGATCATTATGAGGCATTAATTGATTTGTTGAAAGAGAATACGATATATACTTCATTTGAATTGATTGGCACAAGTGCAATTTGGAGTGGAATTAATAGATATATTGTCGCTTGTACAAAATAGAGATTTTCAAAAGAAAATACAGTGTATTTTTTTACGGTTTATTAAATGAAAGTTGAACTGTAAAGGTTTTACATAAAAGATCCCTAATTTTACGGGATTTTTTACGATTTCTTTTATAAAAAGTTTTTGAACTATCTTTGTAAAATTAGTGGACTTTTCATGAGGTTGTCTCTATCAAATCAGATAATCTAACAGAAACAATTTGAAAAGACAGGAATAACTAAGTCTTTTTACATCGGAATTACTCAAATAACCAACTTATTTTCCAATTGGAGTTAGGATAGAAATGAAAAAACCTCTATGAACGTAGGTGGTAGGTACGTTTGATGGAATGAGGAAAACCTTGTCCCATCGGCCTCGGTGAATGCCGAGAGGCCATTATTATAGTAGGAGGCATAATAACTACATGAATGATGGTAGTAAAGAATATCAAATCGTGATTTTTGGAACAGGTAATTTTTCTCAAATGATTGTTAAACAATTGTCAGTACCAGTTTTAATGTACCTTGATAACGATGAGGAGAAGCATAGGGCAGAATTAAATGGTATTAATATTTATTTGCCGGAAATATTAATTAAAAAAAGCTTCTTACCATATAAAGTACTGGTAGCTTCAAGTTATTATAAAGAAATTTCTTTGCAATTAATGGGTTTTGGACTAGTAGAAAATCAAGATTTTTACAATGCGAAGTGGCTATTTATCGAAGAAAATATGGAAACAAGAGCATGGTTACATGAGTTAAAGTATTTAAAACAAAAAATACTTTTTTTGAAATCCTTCCCTATTAAAAGCTTATTAGAAACCTATCTTAATAGGTATGAAGAGTTAAACCCCACAGATAAAAGGATTAATCTCATAAGAAACTATATTACTATTGATGATTTAAATGAGGAAGAAATCAAGATTATCTATTTTTCAAAATTAAAAAAAGATACAGTAGGTATAGAAAGCAGAAATATTCATTTTATTATGGACAATATGGCGTCCAAAGCATTTTATGATTACATTCAAACACAAAATTATAAACATCAAAATCTGTTTATACTAATTGACAATAGAAATTCTTTTGATTTTTTTGAAAAGACAACAGAAAATATTCATAAAATTTCTTATTTAGATATTACAAATTATTCATTGAATTATTGGTTAATTGATACCATTAACCGTTCGGAAAATGTATATATACATTTTCTATTCGACTCAATAATTGATTTGTTTGAAAATCCTTTAATTTGCAAACCGAAGACTCATTGGATCATATGGGGTTCGGATTTATACTCTGATCTTAATATTCAACTGTATGGTGAAAAAACGAAAGAGCTATTTGTGGATAAATATTCAACGGATAAGTATGAAAAAAAAACAAGTAAAGTGAAATTTATAAAGGAACTTGACAAGGTTTTGACAGGAATTAAGGGAGAGTTCAATTTAGTAAAAGATCACTATGAAACTTCTGCACAATATATTAATTTCCATTATCCTTCACATATTGATATGGATATTCTTGATAAAGTTATAGCTGAGGGAAATGAAAATCTTAGTAGAAATATTAATGTATTAGTGGGTAATTCAGGAAGCCAAACAAATAACCATATAGAAGTTTTCGATGTTTTACTTAAATATTTAGATGAAATCACCCAAGTAATTGTACCACTTTCTTATGGAGACGAGGTATATATAAAACAAATTAGTCAATATGGGAAACAAATGTTTGGGGATAAGTTCAAACCTATGTATGAATTTTTGGATGGTTATGAATATGGGAAACTAATCAATGATTGTGATTTTATTTTTATGAATCATAAAAGACAGCAGGGATTCGGTAATATTCTTATTTCGTTATACTTAGGGAAGACGGTGTACCTCTCGGAAAATGTTACAACATACAATACATTGATTGAATGGGGGTTACAAGTGAACTGTATAGAGAGTTTCTTGTATAATCCGTTCAATAAATTAGAAGATCAATTAGGTGGACGTGAAGATTCTGTATCGAGGAGTGCTATTAACCGAAAAATTTTAAGAAGGCATACGGAGGACATAGTAGAGATATATCAAAATCTATTTTTTAAAGAAAAGAGGTAAGACATGAAGGGAATTATTTTAGCAGGGGGTAGTGGTTCGCGCTTATACCCTTTAACTACAGCAACCTCTAAGCAACTGTTACCTATATATGATAAGCCAATGATATATTATCCATTATCAGTATTAATGCTTGCAGGAATAAGAGAGGTTTTGTTAATTAGTACCCTGCATGATATTCCTCGCTTTGAGAGCTTATTGGGTGATGGATCAAGATGGGGGATATCAATTGAATATGAAGTGCAAGAGGAGCCCAATGGGTTAGCAGAAGCCTTTATTATAGGGGAGAAGTTTATTGGTAAAGATTCTGTATGTCTTATTCTCGGTGATAATATCTTCTATGGCCAAGGTTTTACCCCTGTATTAAAACAAGCTGCTTTACTACAAGAAGGGGCAGTTATATTTGGGTATCAGGTAAGGGATCCACAGCGTTTTGGCGTTGTAGAATTTGATGAAAAAATGAATGTAGTTTCTTTAGAGGAAAAGCCAGTAAATCCAAAATCTAAATATGCAATAACAGGTCTATATTTTTATGATAATAGGGTTGTAGAAATTGCGAAAAAAATAAGTCCTTCTGCTAGGGGAGAAACAGAAATTACCGATATTAATAATGAATATTTGAAAATGGATTGTATAAAAGTACAATTACTCGGAAGAGGATTTGCTTGGCTTGATACAGGTACTTTTGAAAGCTTATTAGCAGCTGGGCAATTTGTTGAAACGATAGAAAAACGACAAGGATATAAGATTGCTTGTTTAGAAGAGATTTCTTTTAATCAAGGGTGGATCACAAAAACTGAAGTTTTATCAAAAGCATTACAATATAAAAATAATAGTTATGGAGAATATCTTCGCATGTTAGTAGGTGGAATAATTGATTAATTTTAATGTGCCTTCTGTAACCGGTAAAGAAATAGAGTATCTTAAGGATGCAATTAATTCAGGACACTTAAGTGGCGACGGTAAATATTCAAAACAGTGCCATCAATGGTTAGAGAAAACAGTAGGAACAAAAAAGGCATTGCTGACAACAAGTTGTACACATGCTTTAGAAATGGCTGCTTTGTTATTAAACATTCAGGCTGGTGATGAAGTAATTATGCCGTCATATACATTTGTATCCACTGCAAATGCTTTTGCCTTACGCGGGGCCAAAATAATATTTGTAGATATTCGACCAGATACAATGAATATTGATGAAACGAAAATCGAGGCAGCAATTACAAATAAAACGAGAGTGATAGTCCCTGTTCATTATGCAGGCGTTAGTTGTGAAATGGATACTATTATGGAACTTGCAAATAGATATAAAGTATTTGTTGTGGAAGATGCTGCACAAGGGATAATGTCAACATATAAAGGGAAAATGTTGGGTTCAATTGGACATTTAGGAACGTATAGCTTTCATGAAACAAAAAATGTTATATCTGGTGAAGGCGGAGCATTACTAATTAATGATGAGCGTTTTATAGAACATGCTGAGATTATTCGTGAAAAGGGAACAAATCGATCAAAGTTTATTAGGGGACAAGTTGATAAATATACGTGGCAAGATATAGGATCTTCCTACTTACCAAGTGAGTTAAACGCTGCATATTTATTTGCACAATTAGAAAATGCACAAGACGTTTTGCTAAAAAGACAATACTTATGGAACATATATTATGACAATTTGAAAAATATTAAAGAAATTGAGTTGCCGTATATTCCAAAAGAAATGACTCATAACGGTCATCTATTTTATTTGAAACTTAAGAATATTGAGAAACGCACTCAATTCATTAACTTATTAAACTCTTGTCATATACAATCTGTATTTCATTATATACCTTTACACAGCTCCCCTGCTGGAAAAAAATATGGTGAATTTAAGGGCGACGATATTTATACCACTCGTGAAAGTGAAAAACTGGTTAGATTACCACTATTTTATTCCATGACGAATGAACAAATTTATTGGATTATTGACAAAATAAAAATGGTTTTTGAAAATTTGCATGATATGAAAAATAAAGAGTGAGATTTCTGTAAAAGACAAAAATGAAAGAGATTGGTGAACAAATTGTTTTATTTTTCTGTAAGTATGGCTTTGAAAAGGTTGTTTTAGAATGAAGCTATAACATAGTTCTTAAATCATGGGAGGGTATCTATGATTACTAAATATATAGATAACAAGAGTTATTTCAAATGGAGACGAACTCCCTGGGATGAAAAAGCTTTTGGAAAAAAAACCTTGGAAATTACTGAAATTATGTACGAAAATATTGTGACTCTGAAAGAAATTTTTATGGAAATCTATGATCTAGTAGAGCTTGAGAAAATAGAACTTGTCTACTTCAGGTATAGTACATCAGATAATGATATAAAACGTGAAGCTTTTTTAAATGGATTTCAAATTGTGGAACACTCCTATCGTGTTAAACATTCCAATATAAGTAAACTTGCTCAAAGCGGAAAACGATTAGACTTCAGAAAAGTAACGCCGGAAGATACAGAAAGTGTTATAAGAATCGTAGCAGATTCTTTTTTACATGGTAGATTCCATGAGGATCCGAACATTGACCTAGAGATGGCTAAAGAAAGATATAAACAATGGATCTTACAGTTAATGAAAGAAACTGATTTTTTTGTATTAGAACTGAAAGGTGAAGTTGCAGGTTTTTTTAATTATGTAATTAATAATGATGTTATCGATTTGCCCTTATCAGGACTCAGTAAAAAGTATTCAGGTTTGGGTGGATTTATGTGGAAAGACATGTTTAAAGTTATTGATGAGCATGAGGATGTCAAGCAAGTAGAGATAATGATTTCGGCGGCTAATTTAGCTGTTTTAAATTTATATACTTCACTTAATTTTAAAATAACAGATTCTTTATTTGGTTATCATAAACATATTAGGAGAAATTAATATGGAAAAAATCTTTCTTTATGGAAATGGAATATTAAGTGCGACAATACAGGGATTACTTGATAAAAATAAGGTGGATTTAATCGGTATTGTTGTCGATAAAGAATATTGGCCTACTGAATATCAAAGCGATACACTAATGATTTCACCAGAAGAACTTATAAACTATGATTTTGATTACATTGTGATAGCTTCCAATTTTTACGATGAAATGAAAGGAAAACTGCTAAGTAACGGGATTAGTGACAAAAAAATTATTGCGACTGAAATACATAAAAGTAAGCAATATAAGAAATTTATAGATGAGGTACGAATTGATTTTGAAGATTGTTTCAATCAATCAAAGTTAAATCAATTTTTAATAAGTGATATTTATGAACCTATTAATTTAGCGTATACGAATCCATCTAACCGTGAGGGAAATATTACAATTAATAATCCTGACTATGTAAGATATGCTACATTAGAGCTAACAGCTAGCCGGATAAATGAAGCGGAAATCAAGGGTGAGGTTGCCGAAGTAGGTGTCTACAAAGGTGAGTTTGCTGCTTATATTAATCAGTTATTTCCTAATAAAAAGTTATTTTTGTTTGACACATTTGAGGGTTTTCCGCATGAAGATGTGGACATAGAAAATAAGTTTGGTTTCTCTAAAAATGTTAGTAAACAATTTAGTGACACTAGTGTTGAATTGGTTCTTAAAAAGATGTTAAATCCAGAAAATTGTATAGTGAAAAAAGGATATTTTCCTGAAACAGCTAGTGATATTAATTGTGATTTTGCATTTGTTAGTTTAGATGCTGATTTGTATCAACCAATTTATGATGGATTGCATTATTTTTATTCTAGGCTGAGCCAAGGTGGAGCCATCTTTATACATGATTATCTGAATAATAATTTTAAAGGTGTCAAGGCTGCGACGGATCAATTTTGCAGTGAAGAAAAAATAACTTTACAAATTTTAAGCGATTTTTATGGAACTGCAGTATTAGTGAAATAGAATGAAGTTTTTCGATTTTTATGCTAGAAGACGAATTTACAATTTACGGAATAAAGTGTGAAAGCTATTGGAGGTGGAAATTTGAATAGAGTATCAAAAGTTAAAGTAGCTTGTATATTGGATGAGTTTAGCTATGAATGCTTTAAATACGAGTGTGATTTATTGTATCTATCAAAGTCAACTTGGAAGGAACAGGTAGAACAATTCCGGCCTGATTTTTTATTTGTAGAGTCATTTTGGAAGGGACTAGACGGTAGCTGGGAAGGAGAAATCATTAAGTTTACAGAAAAAAAAAACTCGGAATTTATTGAATTACTAGCTTACTGTAAACAGGATAAAATACCTTTAGTATTTTGGAATAAAGAAGATCCACCAAACTTTTATTCGTTTATTGATGCCGCAAAATTATTTGACTACATTTTTACTACGGATGAAAATTGTATACCATTATATAAACAAATTGTTAACCATAATCGTGTTTACTCTCTTCTATTTGCAGCACAACCGAAAATTCATAATCCAATCGGAAAGCGAAATTCAGGTAAAATTTCTTTTGCAGGATCATGGTATCAGAAGAAACACTTTCTCAGACAGGTTGAAATGAGATATCTTTTAGATGGAGCAAAAGATTATCAATTAGATATATTCGATAGGCACTATGAAAATACTGAACATAAGTTTCCGAATGAATATAAGGAATATGTTCGAGGTGCTTTAGAATATGGTGAAATGGTCGAGACGTATAAGAGATATACTATCTTTTTAAATACAAATATTGTGTTTGATAGTCCGACCATGTTTTCGCGAAGAGTATATGAAATTACTGCATGCGGAACTAATATAGTAAGTGCTTATTGCCTAGGGATTGAGGAACAGTTCCCACATATTATTCCACTAGTTACTTCTACTGAAGAAACGAAGGAATGGATTTATAGGTTATTAAACGATGAAAGGCTCAGTAAGGAATTAAGTATATTGGGCATTAGAGAAGTTTATAATAAACATTTATATTCACATCGATTAGAAAAAATATTATATCACATAGGGTTAAATGAAAATGAGGGAAATGAATATAAGGTTCTCGTATTTGCAATTATAGCTAACTTTGAACAATTAGAAATTATTATTTCTAATTATAATAGACAGTCTCTAAACAAAAAGGAATTAGTAATACTAACAAACTTAATAGTCGATGAAGAGATAATCAAAAAATATAATATTACTCTTATAAGTGATCTTTCAGACTTATTAGTTCTGGTACAAGGTTTTCACTATTTGTCTATAATGTCTTCTAATTGTTACTATGGTGAACATTACTTATTGGATATGTACCATGCATCAATATATTCTGAAGCAGATATAGTGGGAAAACATTCGTATTATAAATATGATCAGGGTGAATTATCAACAGTTAATTTAAATAATGAAAATCTCTATACCTCATTAAATGATCTAGATAGAGATACTATTTTTATTAATTTACGGAAAAATCAACATATTCTAAACATAGAGGCCATGAAAGAGTGTTTAGATTTGACAGCTGGGAACAAGGGTTTGAATTTCAAATGTTTTTCAATTAATATGTATAGTTTTATAAAGGTAATAAATGAAAATGAGATGAAGAATCTTGATGGAAATACAATTTCCAAGGTTAACATTGAGAATGTGAAGCTTAAAACACCGATAATAACCCCGAAACAGTATAAAAATAGACTAATGGAAAACTTATATACTGAGGGTTACCCAGGCTTTATATCATTGTTTTCATCGAAAGTAACTGATAAAAGTCAACCTATTGTTATATACGGCGCTGGAGTTCATACTTTAAAAGCGATGCCTTTATTAATTAATGGTGGTTATAATATTATTGGAATTTCTGATCGTAATCGAGAACTGCACGGTCAATTTGTCTTAGACAAAGAAATTCAATCAATAAAGTATTGGGAGAAAATTAATGGGTTAGCAATTTATATTTCATCGTATGACTTTGAAGACATTATTTATGAAGAGTTAAGTTATGTCAAGAATAATGGTGTTAAATTAATTAATTTATATCATTTATTCAAAAGTTATTCAAAAGATATTTTTAAAGAACTATATTTAGAAGAGTTTACGATCGAAAATGCTTAATATAGAGCCTATGAGGTGAATTATGAAATCTAAAATATGTGTAATTGGATTGGGTTATATAGGATTACCTACTGCAGCAATGCTAGCTAAGGTGGGTTGGGATGTAACGGGTGTAGATATAAATCTGGATTTAGTTCGCAATCTAAATAATGGAATTATTAGTATTGATGAAATTGGTTTGAATGATTTGGTATGTGAAGCAATTAATAGTGGTTCCTTAAAGGCAGAAGGGATTCCTAATCATGCTGATTATTTTATTGTTTCGGTACCAACTCCGATCACAAGTGAAAAAAACGCAGATATGACCTATGTCATTGATGCTATTGATGCTATAATACCGTTTCTAGAAGAAGGAAATACGATTATTATTGAATCAACAATACCTCCCAATACATTAGATAAATTAATCGCACCACTTATTGAACAGGCGGGGTATAGTCCGGGTATTGATGTTTTTCTAGCCCATTGTCCTGAAAGGGTGCTTCCAGGAGATATTTTGAAAGAATTAGTTTATAACAATAGAATTATTGGAGGAATTAATGAGGAATCAACATTTAAAGCTGCAGAAGTTTATAAAAGTTTCGTGAAATCTGAAATTATCAATACTAGTGCCTTAACCGCAGAAATGTCTAAACTAATGGAGAACGTATATAGGGATGTAAATATTGCGTTAGCTAATGAACTAGTGAAAATATCGGAGCAGTTGTCAGTTAATGCTTTAGAAGTCATTAGGCTTGCTAATTTACATCCCAGGGTAAATATACTTGATCCAGGACCTGGAGTTGGTGGTCACTGTATTGCCATAGATCCATATTTTATAATAGAAAAGGCGCCACAGCAAGCAACATTAATATCCACTGCAAGAAAAGTTAACGATTCGATGCCAGCATTTGTAGTAGAACAGGTGAAGAAGTTACTACCAAAACGAAGTGAGAAAATTGCTGTTTTTGGATTATCATATAAAGGTAATGTAGGTGATATTCGCGAAAGTCCCGCGATTAAAGTGTTAGAAAAATTAAAGCAATTAGGCTATAGTTATAGCGTTTATGATCCATATGTTGATTCCAAAATGTATCCTTTAGACACGTTTGAAAAATGTCTTAATCAAGCTTCATTATTGTTAGTGTTAGTTGATCACAATGAATTTAAAAACATTGATGAAGACAAAATTATAAGAAATATGAAAAGTCCAACGGTTTTAGATACAAAAAACATTATTCGAGTGAATTCTAACGATATTAGAGTGTTTAACTTTTCGAACTTAGAAAACTCCAATGGTAATATTATTTGAACATGGAGACAATCAGCCAAATTTGAGACGAGATTCAAAGCCGACTACAACAGCTATAAGCTAAAGGAGGAGCAATGATGAAAGAAAAAAAAGTATCAATAATATTGCCTACATATAACAGAGGTTATCTATTATCAGACGCAATTGAAAGTTGTTTATCTCAATCACATAAAAATTTAGAGTTAATAATAATTAATGATGGATCTACCGATAATACAGAAGAAATTGTACAAAGGTTCTTGTCTGATAATCGAGTTAAATATTATGTGAAATCCAATGAGGGGTTACCTGTTGCATTGAATTTTGGACTTGATCAAGTTACTGGAGATTTTATTACATGGACTTCCGATGATAATTTATATAAAGAAGATGCAATTGAAAAGCTTATCGAAGTATTAAATGGAGTTGGGACTCCGGCTTTTGTATATTCTAATATGTCTTATATTGACGATGAAGGTAGCATAACATCCCTATTTGATTCAAATTGCCAAAATAGAATTTATATGCATAACTATATTGGTGGATGTTTTTTATATCATTACGAGGTGTTTAAAGAAGTAGGTTACTATGATTTAGATCTGAGACTTGTTGAAGATTATGATTATTGGATTCGTGTTTACGAAAAGTTTCCAATGTATCATCTGAGTGAAAAATTATACTTGTACAGATTACATGATAATAGCCTATCCTCAACGAAGAAGCAAGAAGTTCAAAATATGTTTCAATTAATATACGAAAAGCATCAAGTCTTTTCTAAAATAACGAAAGATATAACGGAAGAGTGCAATTTAGAAAACAAAAAGATATATATTTGGGGAACTGGTAGTTTAGCGAAACGAATGTACGATCATTTAAATCTGGATATTTTCGGATTCATTGAAGGGGTTAACAAGGAGATGACATTATTTTTGAATAAACCGATTACTTTTCCAGAGGAGATCGAGCATTTGAGAGATGATGTTTTTATCATTATTGCTTCTACATATAGAGCAGAAATTGAATTTATCTTGCGTAACTTGGGATGGAAGCCTAATCAAAATTACTACTAATCGATGAATATCACCATCAACTTGACGAAGGTAGCTGGAGGTAGCGACATGAATATTACCGCAGTAATTCCACTATACAATGCAGAAACATACATTAAAGAAGCATTGTATAGCTTAATAAATCAATCTCACCCATTAGATGAAATATTAGTTATAGATGACTACAGTACGGATCGTTCTCTAGAGCTAGTGAAGGAAGTTAGTAGACAGAGTTCTAAGATAAAAATTATAGAACTCCCATATAATCAAGGTGTTTCCGCAGCACGTAATCGTGGAATCATGGAATCAAGAAACGATTGGATTTTAATGATGGATGCAGATGATACAGTCCATTCAGACCTCATCCAATCTCAGATTACAAAATTAATGGAATATGCCACTGTTCAACCTAACCCTGTTTGTGTTCATCCAGCATATGCTCAGACAGATTCAAAGGGAAATGTATTGTCAGGCGGTGAATATTATGGTCAGCAATTACCGTTTAATGAAACCTTTGGCGCGTTATTAGTACGCAATTACATCATCACTGCTTCAGGGTTATTAATCAATCGTGAAGTAGCATTAAAAATAGGTGGTTACAATGTTAATATTAATTTATCGGAGGATTACGAGTTTCTTTTACGTTTATCTCGACAAGGAACCTTCGTTTATCTAGAGAAGCCATATGTATATTATCGTCGTCATATAAGTAATGCTTCAGCGAATTCAGAAAAAATGATGGTGGCAGGAAAAACAATTCTGAATATGTGTACTATGGATGTAATAAAAGAAGCTATCTTTTGTCGAAACTTTAGCGGGCAGAGGAACTTAATAGATTTTGTGACGCTTCTTTTTCAATATCAGCAATATGATGAGGGTTTTCGTCATCTGGCTGACGTTACAGCGGAAGAACTTAGAGGAACTAAATTATTTTACCAATCACTGTATTATATTGAGAAAAGTCAAACAGACGAGGCTATAAACTATTTAAACAAGTTAGTTGCAGTGGACGATGGGCATGGCGCAGCATTTAATAACCTGGGTGTGTTATATGCAAAGATGGGAAATAAAATCGAGGCAAATATTTTATTTGAGAAGGCGTTAACGCTGTTTCCAGGTTATATGGATGTAACCCACAACTTTGCTGCATTAAAAGAAGGAATTAATGATTATCATTTTACAAAGCGAGAATTACGTAAGAATCTTCTAAGATATTCTTAATAGGTGTGACACTAGAAAATATATTTAATAGACAAGGTGAGATCGATATGTTAAAGGACAAAGTTGCCTTTATTACAGGTGCTACGCGTGGGATTGGTTATGCTACAGCGCTTAAGTTTGCTAAGCATGGCGCTACGCTTTTATTGAATGGTAAGGATCAGCAAAAACTAGTAGATATCCAGCAATTTATTACAGAAACTTATAAAGTAACTGTTCATATATTAGCCTATGATGTGCGAGATATAAGCGAGATCAAAAATGCCTTTGTCTGGATTAAGAAAAATGTTGGTCAGCTTGATGTGCTTGTTAACAACGCAGGTGTGTTGGAGGGAGCGCTGCTTGGAATGGTCAATGAGCAACAGATGTCGAATACATTTTCAATTAATATTGAGGCAGTTATTTATCATATGCAATATGCTTCGAGATTAATGACTCGGCAGAAGAAAGGATCAATTATTAATGTGAGCTCTGTTATTGGGAGATCAGGTGATATTGGTCAAGTCGTATATGGTTCTAGTAAAGCTGCTGTTATTGGAGCAACATATTCAGCGGCCAAGGAGCTAGGATCACATAATATTCGTGTTAATGCGGTAGCTCCAGGTTTTATTGATACCGATATGACGAAGGAGCTATCGGAAGAAAAGTATGCACAACGCTTAAGCGGGATTACAATGAAGCGTTTTGGTAAGGCTGAAGAAGTAGCGAATACGATTCTTTTCTTAGCATCTGACCTTTCATCATACGTCACAGGGCAAGTGATTGGTGTTGATGGTGGAATTGAGATGTAATCGAAAGCTTTTCGAACGGTGGTGGAGTAATGTTAACTTTCCGAAAAATAACTGAAAACGATTTGGAACTAATATTGGAATGGCGTACAAGTGAGCATGTCACCAAATATATGTATACCAATATGGATAAAAATATAGATAACCAACGAAGATGGTTTAATAAAATCTCTCAAGACAGTTCGCAATGTTACTGGATGATTCATTATAAGGAACATCCGATTGGTATTATTTCAATGAGTAATATTGATCTTCACAATAAGAAGGCAAGTCTTGGGTTTTACATTGGGGATTTGGAGTATTCGATTATTGCTGGACGGATTCATCCCTATCTATATAATTTCGCATTTTTTGAATTAGGATTGAATAAGCTTTGTGCTGAAGTTATGAGTGGCAACGATGGTATTATGAAAATGCATCTTTATTATGGTTTTTCACATGCGGCAACGTTTAAGGATCATATTTATAAAGATAATCAATACCATGATGTCGAGTACTTTGAACTACTTTCTGCAGTATGGAAAGAAAAGTGTATAAAGTTTCATAAGCATAAAGCAGAATTTATATTATAATAGATTGTAAGGTGGGAAAGATATGAATGAAGAAAAGCTACGCACAATTTTCGCAGAGGCATTAGCAATTGAGCTTGACCAAGTAACGGATGAGTTATCTTATAACTCCATTCCGCAGTGGGATTCCCTCGCTCATATGGCACTAATCGCTGAGATTGATGATCAATTCGACACGATGCTAGATACAGATGATGTCCTAGATATGAACACATTTGCTAAGGCAAAAGAAATATTGGCAAAATACGATGTGCAATTTTAATTAAGGCTACATTAATACATGGAAGTTGATACATGTTACGCTAATGTATCAACTTCTTATTAATGTATATGGGGGTGAATGATATGCTTACTGAGTTGACGAAAAGCCGAATGGATCAACATTTATCCGAAGTCGGAGACAGGGAAATTGTTATATGGGGAGTAAGTCAATTTGGAAACCATATCTTTAAGTATTTAGTTGAGCATGGTTACAATGTTTCATGTTTTATAGACCGTGATCTTAATAAACAAGGTGGTAAATACTGTGAACGACCTGTATATGATCCCGTAGCTACTATTTCTAGCACTCAAAAATATTATATCATTGTGGCGTTGACGGTTGTCCATGAAGATATAAAGGATAAATTGGCGACTTACAATTATATAAAGGGCGAGGATTACCTTTACTTTTTCGATGTTAACTTAACTATATCTGAAATTAAAGATTATAATGATTCATTAGGTAACCAAATTATAGGGAAACCTAACAATATAAATAGTAAAGTAATCTTTAAAGGAAATAATAATAAGCTAGTTTTTGAAAAAGACGTACATTTAGAAAATGTGTTGATACACTTTCTGAATGATGATGGGTATTGTTATATCGGGGAAAAATCTCAATATCGAGGATCAATTGTTATCGGTATAGGTTGCAAAGTAATTATTGGGCACTCTATGTGGGTAACAAATAGTTGCAATATTAACGCCGCAGAATATACCGAGGTTCACATTGGTAATGATTGCATGTTTGCAAATAATAATAAGATTTGGACAACTGACTTCCATCGTATATACGATGTTTCAACTGGAGAAAGAATTAATAATAGCAAATCAATCTCAATAGGGAATCATGTATGGCTTGCACAAGATGCTACCGTCTTATCTGGGTCTCACATAGGAGAGGGTAGTGTGATTGGATACGGAAGTATAGTGAAATCTAAAATACCTAATAATTGCATTGCAGTAGGTAATCCTGCTCGTAAAAAAAAGAGTAATATTGCTTGGGATAAGAAGTATGTACATGTCAACAATCCATATATATCTCCAGATGATGAGATCATTGGGGATAGAAAGTATTGGAATGACACAGAAGAATGATGTCAGTCTGCACAATACGATGTGCAATTCTAATGACAGGGGTGTGGTACTGATACCATGCCCTTTTCTTATATAGTGTTGAACGGAGGGTGTTTATGTTTTTTGAAAACTTCAAGAGTAATAATAAAGTGGCCATTATCACGAAAGATGCACAATATACTTATGAACAATTACAACAATTAACGAAAGAATACCAACTACACTCCACGCAAAAAGAGTTAGTTCTATTACTTTGTGAGAATAATATACAAATAATCATTGCCTACATTGCTGCATTGCAGGATGGTCATGCTGTAATGCTTATGGGCGCAAACACCGACAAGCAATTACTGGATATCATTGTTACAACTTATCAACCAAAATGGATCGTGGGAGCAATCTCATTTGAAAATTATGTTCAAACAGGAAATATTCAAGAGAGAACAGCATTTGCATCGTATTTCATTCATCCAGACTTGGCGCTGTTATTAAGCACTTCAGGCACAACGGGGAGTCAGAAGTTTGTTCGCTTATCGTATGCCAACTTGCAAGCAAATGCAGAATCGATTGTTGCATATCTACAGATCGATCAGAATGAGCGAGCGAGTTTGAATTTTCCATTGTCATATTCATATGGGCTATCCATATTGAATAGCCATTTGCAAGCAGGGGCAACCATATTATTAACAGATGAAAGTGTTATGGCTAAGCCCTTCTGGCAATTTGTCGAGGAGCATCAGGCGACTTCATTGGCGGGTGTACCCTTCACCTATCAGATGCTACGTCGAATCGGCTTCTTAAAGATGGAGTTGCCTCATTTGAAGACATTGACGCAGGCGGGGGGACATTTGGATGAACGGTTGGTCAATTTATTTGGAGAATATGCGGAGAATAATAATAAGAAGTTTTATATTATGTATGGTCAGACGGAGGCAGCTCCACGTATGTCGTATATCCCTGCCGATCAGTTGTTAAGAAAAGTAGGAACTATTGGTATTGCCATTCCTGGAGGACGATTCGAGCTAGCTCCAGAAACGAATGAATTGATCTATAAAGGGGCTAACGTCATGCTCGGTTATACTGAGACATTAGACGATTTAGCTAAAGGAGATGAGAATAACGGTATCCTATATACTGGAGATGTCGCTGAAGTAGACACTGATGGTTATTATACAATTACCGGTCGGATGAAGCGATTTGTCAAATTATTCGGTTTGCGTATTAATTTGGATGATGTAGAGCGCAAGCTAGTGTCTGTATTAGAGCAACCAGTCGCATGTACTGGTAATGATGATAAATTACTAGTCGTAATCGAAGCTGAATCTGCTTTAGCTGATGTGAAGCAATGTTTGGAAACGATGTATAAGTTGCATCATTCTGCATATAAAATTATCGTTGCAGATGCTATTCCAAGAATGGCGAATGGTAAGACGGATTACAAAGCGATAAAGGATGAGATGTTATGATCTATCCGTACAATGAAGAGAAGAAACTGAAGCAGCAAACATTAGTGCACGAGCTTAACCAATTAACGGAGCATCACATTGAGCATAGCGCTGCTTATCGCGCAATGCTTGCTAAGACGGGAGGCTTTCAAGCAGCGACCTCACTAGATGAAGTGCCTTATTTGCCAGTGCAATTATTTAAGCTTATGGACTTATTATCTATAGCAGCAGAAGATATCGTGAAGGTGTTAACGTCAAGCGGTACCTCAGGACAGCAAGTCTCAAAAATATATTTGGATAAAGAAACTTCTGTTAGTCAGACAAAGTCTTTGGTCGATGTGATGAAGCCGATACTTGGCGCCAAGCGGTTGCCAATGGTTATTTTGGATGCCAAGTCGGTGCTGAAGGATCGTCGTTCTTTCAGTGCAAGAGGAGCAGGGATTTTAGGCTTTGCCAATTTTGGAAGACGTCATTTTTATGCTTTGCATGATGATATGACTGTAGATTGGGCAGGCTTACAAAGCTTCTTAGAAGAGCATAAAGGTGCTAAAATTCTATTGTTTGGATTTACTTTTATGGTATGGAAGCATGTTGTTCAAGAGGCAAAGCTTCAAGGAATTAAAATAAATTTTGGAGATAGTGTACTCATTCATGGTGGCGGCTGGAAAAAGCTGCAGGATGAAGCTGTCGATGCGCGAACATTTAATGCAGAAATGAAGCAAGTGCTCGGTATTAAGCAAGTACACAACTATTATGGGATGGTTGAACAGGTTGGTTCGATCTTTGTTGAGTGTACGCATGGACATCTGCATACGCCTAACTTCGCGGATGTTTTAATTAGAGACCCGATTACGTTTGAACCGCTTGCCTATGGTGAGCAAGGCTTAATTCAAGTCGTAAGTTTATTGCCGCGAAGCTATCCTGGTCATAGCTTATTGACGGAGGATCTAGGAACGATTCATGGTGAAGATGAATGTGCCTGCGGATGGAAGGGCAAATATTTCAGTGTAGCAGGACGTATTCCGAAGGCGGAATTAAGAGGCTGCAGTGATACATTTGCCTATGGAAAAGGAGGCGTGAAATAATGCGTTTTTATTGGCCACAACAACATGGAGAATTAGTATTAGAACAGCTACAGCATCAAAAAACGTTAGCTGCTTTTAATAACGAAGCTCTAACTTTTATCCAAGCATTGTCGAAGCGCTTTGTGAAGTTACGACAGTTTCCAGAAATCGTTGCACTCGGGTTTTGGATGCGAAAAGCACATATGAAACAGCTGCAAACGACATGGGAACAAGAAATAATGGATCGTGTTGTAAAGGCGAGAGGAACGGTATTTCATTTGGCCCCTTCTAATGTAGACACGATCTTCATATATTCGTGGATACTATCGTTACTAGCAGGTAATCGCAATATTATTAGAATTTCTAGTAAGGAGCAGTTACAGACTAATAGATTACTTACGGAACTTTTGGCGGAGCTTGCAAATTCGGAGCATCAAGAAATTTCCAAAAGAACGATTGTCTTATCTTACCCACATCATGATGCAACGACCGAGAAGCTGAGTCAGCTATGTCATACTCGTGTCGTATGGGGTGGAGATGCTACTATAAAGGCAATTCGCAAGATTACATTAGCGCCGATGGCCAATGAACTTGCATTTTCAGATCGTTTCTCCATGTCAGCCATTCGTGCTGAGGCTGTTAATAGGCTGGATAGTGGAGAACTACAGCAATTAGCTGAACGATTTTATAATGACTCCTTCTGGTTTGATCAGATGGCCTGCTCTTCACCGAGATTAGTGGTGTGGACGGGTACCCAGCAAGTAGTTGAACAAGCGCAACAAAAGTTTTGGTCACAGGTTGCACAAGTTATCGAAGCAAAAAATTATGAAGTAGCAGCAGCTACGCAGGTGCAAAAGCTGGCAACTGGATTATGGCTAGCAACAGAACAGGCAACGATTAAAGTAGACCATCAAAACATGTACTCACGAATTCAGCTTAATGGAATAACGGCCGATCTGCGAGAAAGACATTGCGGTGCAGGTCTCTTTTATGAAGTTGCTCTTGAGAACCTTGCACAAATATCCGATATTATTATAGATAAAGATCAGACGCTTTCTTATTTTGGCTATACTAAGGAACGGTTAAACGAGATGGTCGATCTGATCACTAATCGAGGGATTGATCGCATTGTTCCGATCGGGCAGGCGTTAGATTTCCAAGCGGTTTGGGATGGTCAAGCATTTTTGCGCTCATTTACAAGAGAAGTCGTTATTTTATAATGGGATGTGTATAGATGAAAATAATTCTAATTATCCAGGCACGAATGGGATCTTCTCGTCTTCCTGGGAAAATTCTTAAACCATTAGGACGTGTGGATAGTTTAACCTATGTCACAGAACGATGTCGAAAAATAGCAGGTGTCGCTGAAGTGATTGTTGCCACATCTACACTCCCGCAGGATGATACAGTTGAAACATGGTGTATCGCTCATAATATTGCCTACTATCGAGGTTCAGAAGACGATGTGCTCGATCGCTATATACAATGTGCGAAGCAATACAATCCTGATTATATTATGCGGGTAACTTCAGATTGTCCGTTTGTTGATTATGAGCTGGCTTCGGAAATGGTTGCTTTAATGCAAGAGCAGCAGGTTGATATTATAGATTTGGCGAGTGATCTACCGCGAGGGCTCGCTGTGGAAATTATTTCCTACAAAGCACTACAATACATTGATAAGCACGCTCATGAACAGCGTCATCGTGAGCATGTCACTTATTACGCATATGAATATAAAGAGAAATTTACAAGGGTAGACTATACAGCTCCGACTAGTCGCCACTATCCAGAGCTTCGGATTACACTGGATACTGTAGAAGATTATTCCTTAATATGCAATATAGCCGATCATTTTTCTGCAATAGATGTTTCTAGTAGTGATGTTATTCAATATTTATTAGCTCATCCCGAAGTTGCGCAGTTGAACGCATATATTGAGCAAAAGCCGGTGACGTAATGGATATATTAATTCGCACAGACGCATCCAATGAGATCGGTAGTGGACATGTTATGCGCTGTTTAACGATAGCCTATCATCTCCAAAAGCTAGGGCATCATGTAACGTTCTGGATGGAGCCGTTACCAGGCAACATGATTGATCTTGTAGAAAAACAAGGTTATGTCGTTATTCAGCAGGAGCAAGCTGTCGATATATTAATAGTAGATCATTATCAACTAGATATAATGTGGGAGCAGCAGATGAGAAAGTTAGCACGGAAAATTATTGTTATTGATGATCTAGCCAATCGTAAGCATGATTGCGATCTTTTATTAGATCAAAATGTGATAGCTAATTATGAACGCCGTTATGATGAACTTGTTCCAAAGCATTGCAAAAAGCTACTTGGACCAAAATATTTGATTATGCGCGATGAATTTATTGAAGAACGAGCAAAGCAGACGCTACGTACAGGTGAAGTAAATCGTTTACTTGTATTTATGGGGGGCAGTGACCCAACCAATGAAACGATGAAAGTGTTACATGCATTGATGGAAACGACAACGAAATTCCAACATGTTGACATCGTTGTTGGAATGAGTAATGTTTATCGAACAGAAATCGAAGAGATTTGCCGTAAGCATCATTATAGCTACCATTGTCAAATTGATTACATGGCGCAATTAATGAGCAAAGCTGATTTTTCAATAGGTGCTGGTGGTTCTACTACCTGGGAAAGATGCTATGTAGGTCTTCCTTCAGCAAGTACAATTGTCGCTCATAATCAATTAGCATCAACAGAGATGGCGGAGCAGCTATCTGCCATAATTAATTTGGGATGGCATGAACAGGTGACATCGCAAACGTATGTACAACTATTAGATTCCTTGCCGAGTCAGGGTGAGAGAATTCAACATATAAGTGAGCAGGGATTGAAAATAACGGCGAGCCAAGATCAACCGAACCCTTGGCTGCAAGAAATGGTGGAAAGTCATTATGATTAAAATTGGAACGAGAGAAATAGGGAAGCATGCGAAGCCGTTCATTATTGCGGAAATGTCAGGAAACCATAATCAGTCATTAGAAAGAGCATTGCATTTGGTAGAATTGGCTGCAGAGGCAGGTGTTGATGCTGTTAAGCTACAAACCTATACTCCAGATACGATTACATTAGATGTTCATACCGATGAATTTTTCATTTCCAATGAGAAAGACCTATGGAAAGGACAATCTCTATATAACTTGTATGAGAAGGCATATACACCATGGGAATGGCATAAAGAAATATTCGATAAATGCAATGAGCTTGGCATACTTGCATTCAGTTCGCCATTTGACGAGACAGCAGTTGATTTCTTGGAGAATTTGAATGTACCTGCTTATAAAATAGCTTCTTTCGAAAACGTAGATATTCCATTAATCCGTAAGGTTGCTAGAACAGGTAAACCTATTATTATCTCTACAGGAATGGCATCAGCAGCTGAACTAGACGAAGCAGTACGAGCAGTACGAGCAGAAGGAAATGAACAAATTGTACTTCTCAAATGTACAAGTACATATCCAGCCTCCGCAGCTAACTCAAATCTAGCAACGATTCCGCATATGAAGGAGCTTTTCCAAACGGAAATTGGCTTATCCGACCATACGATGGGGATAGGAGTATCGGTAGCTGCTGTAACATTAGGTGCTACTGTTATTGAGAAACATTTCACAACATCTCGTGAAGAAGGTGGAGTTGATTCTACATTTTCAATGGAGCCGCATGAACTGAAATTATTAGTAGAAGAAACGGAAAAAGCGTGGCAAAGTATTGGACATATTCAATATGGTCCAACCGAAGCAGAAAAACCTTCAGTTAATAACCGTCGATCCCTTTATGTTGGTGAGGATATGAAGGCTGGAGATGCATTCAATGAAACGAATCTTCGCAATGTTCGTCCAGGCTTAGGTTTGGAAACGAAATATTACGATCTAATTATAGGTAAGCAAATTAAAGCTGATGCAGCTAAAGGGACAGCAATAAGCTGGGATCTATTATTATGAGTAAGAGTACTATAAGTAAGAGAGAGCAATTTCTACCCTACGGGCAACAATGGATCGATGATGAAGATATTGAAGCGGTCATTACAACATTACGCTCTCCGTATCTAACAACAGGACCGAATATTCAGCAATTTGAAGAAGCAGTAGCAGCTTATGTAGGTGCGAAGTATGCGGTAGCCTTTGCCAATGGAACAGCGGCACTACATGGAGCCTGCTATGCTGCAGGTATAACAGAAGGCGATGAAGTGATAACTACGCCAATTACTTTCGCGGCTAGTAGCAATTGTGCTAGATATATGGGCGCAGATGTTGTTTTCGCAGATATTGATAAAAATACGTACAATATTGATCCTGCAGATGTCGTGAGTAAAATTACGAGTCGGACAAAAGCGATTATCCCTGTAGATTTTACGGGACAACCCTGTGAGATTGACGTTATTATGGAAATCGCTAGAGAACATCAACTCGTCGTCATTCAAGATGGTGCACATTCGCTTGGAGCTGAATATAAAGGTGAGAAGATCGGCTCTCAAGCTGATATGACGATGTTCAGTTTTCATCCAGTCAAACCTGTTACTACAGCAGAAGGCGGCGTAATCGTTACGAATAGCGAGCAATATTATGAAAAACTGAAGTTATTCCGAAGCCACGGTATCACTCGCACCCCTTATGCAGAAGAGCAAGGCGAATGGTATTATGAAATGGTTGATCTAGGCTACAACTATCGCATGACTGATTTACAGGCATCACTCGGTATCTCGCAAATGAAAAAGCTAGATTCATTTATGAAACGTCGCCGTCAGTTAGCGGCAATCTATACTGAACTACTGAAGGATATTCCATGTGTACGGGTGCCATTTCAGCTAGCAGTTACGAATTCCGGCTGGCATCTATATTCGATCCAGATTGATCAAGAAGTGATTGGCAAGAGTCGCAAGCAGATTTTTGAGGCAATGCGTGCAGCTAATATCGGTGTACATGTGCATTATATTCCGGTATATTGGTTTCCCTATTATGAACAGCTAGGATATGAGAAAGGGCTATGTCCAATCGCTGAGCAATGGTATGGACAGGCGTTAACATTACCTCTTTATCCGAAGATGACCGATGAGGATGTAAGGGATGTCGTTGATAGATTAAGTACGGTATTGCTAGATAGGATGAATACAGATGAATGAATTACAGCAGATGGACGAATTGTTTGATCGATTGTTTCCTTTGTTTAGAAGTATTACAGGGGAAGGAGTTAGGCAAACGCTAGATATTCTTGGCGAATATTTACCACTAACGGTAGAAGCAGTCCCATCAGGTACAGAAGTATTTGATTGGACAATTCCGCAGGAATGGGTTATCCGTGAGGCATGGATCAAAGATTCCCAAGGGCGGGAAATTATTAATATTACAAATAGTAATTTGCATATATTGAATTATAGCGAACCTATTGATCAAATTATATCTTTAAGCGAATTGAAAGAGCATGTATTTACTATTCCTCATCAGCCAGACGCGGTGCCTTATGTTATTTCTTATTACAAGGAGCGCTGGGGTTTTTGTATGTCGCACAACCAGTTAACTACTCTTGAGGAAGATCAATATCATGTCTATATCGACAGTGAAAAAATAGATGGCGTCTTAAATTATGCCGAGGCCATATTGCCAGGGAAATCGAATAAGGAAATATTGATTACTTCGTATATTTGTCATCCCTCAATGGCAAATAATGAATTAAGCGGACCTATTGTGGCTGCCTTTTTATATAATCGCTTGAAAAATTGGGAGCAACGTGAATTTACGTATCGCTTTGTGTTTCATCCAGAAACGATTGGTTCTATTGCGTATTTGGCGAAGCATGGTCAACATTTACGAGACAATCTCTATTCCGGGATGGTACTTACCTGCTTAGGTGGTAAAGATAAACCGTTAAGCTATAAAATGGCTCGCAACGACAAGGCACCATTGAATGAATTGGTACAGTTTCTCGTACAGCATGAGAAACGTGATATGACAATTCGTCGCTTTTCGCCTTTGAATGGATCAGATGAACGACAATATTGCTCTCCAGGCTTTAATTTGCCGATAGGGCAATTTTCGCGGATGATATATGGTCAATATGCTGGATATCATAATTCGCTTGATACGAAGGAAGCGATGACCATTGAAGCTTTGCTACAAAGTGTAGACGAATTAGAAGAGATTTTGTTATTACAGGAGCTTAATGGTTATTACCATAACCTCAAGCCTTTTGGTGAGCCAAAACTTAGTAAATACGATTTGTATCCCGATATTAATTCACCACTCAACAGGCATGGTTCAACCAACACATTAATGGATAATCGTCAGCATTTGAATCAAGTATTAATGATTTTGAATTATTCTGATGGTGAACATACTCTAGTCAATATTGCTGCCAAGATGCATTATCCGTTAAGAGATTACCGAGCATCTATAGATAAATTAAAAGAAGTTGGATTACTTGCTGGTCCATTTCGTAATAAGGAAGGAGTTGCTTGGAGATGAAGGTAGTATTGTTGACAGGATCACATCCTAGACATTTATATGTCGTCAATCAATTAATGAGTACGGGTTTTGTGGTTGGACATGTAATCGAACAACGTGGAGAGCTTGTTCCGCAACCACCTGGTGGACTCGAAGAGCAGGATCGACTTAACTTTATTCGACATTTCGTTGATCGTGATAGCTCTGAGCGTACACTTTTCTCAGGAAGCAATGTTGTACTAGATGATATCGCTACGTTGAAAGTAACGATGGCCTCATTGAATGCTCAATCAACAATAGATTGGGTGAAGTCATTGGATGCAGATCTCATGATTAGTTACGGCGTACATAAATTAAGTGATGAACTGCTAGCGGCTGGTCCGGCACATGCTTGGAATATTCATGGTGGCTTATCGCCATGGTATCGTGGCAATACGACATTATTTTGGCCGTTTTATAATTTGAAGCCGAATTGGGCAGGTATGACGATCCACAAATTAACTTCACGCTTAGATGCTGGCGATATTCTTCATCATTCTGTGCCAGAGCTACAATATGGCGATGGCATACATGATGTGGCTAATCGAGCTGTTATACAAGTAGCGGAGGATTTGAAAAATATATTATCAACATTTGAGTTGTCTGAGCTAACATATAGCAAACAAAAAAGCTCAGGCAAGCTCTATGTCACTACAGACTGGCAGCCACAGCATTTGCGAGTTGTATATCAGCTATTCGACAACGACATCGTCGATCAATTTCTAGATGGGAAATTACCGAACGTCCAGCCGCCACTAGTTAATGTTTTTGCAAGTGAATAATAAGACAAAGCAACCAAACTTACTTTAGTAGTGAGTTTGGTTGCTTTGACGTAAGGCTATTGTATATCTTAGTGAAAGGGTTGTCATAATAGGAATAATTATGTAATATGTAGGGTAACAATAACGGTGGTGAAATTAAAAAAATGGGTTATGAGAAGACTTATCATTGTTTCCATGGCACTACGTTGGACAAGTACGAGAGTATACAAGCAACGAGACGATTTATTTATGAAGAACGGAAAAATCATTGGTTAGGCAATGGTGTTTATTTTTTCTTGGATGATTACGCTAAAGCTCAATGGTGGTCTAGGATGGCTGTTAAAAAACAAAAACAACAAGATCCGAAAGAATACTTTACCCCATGTGTGTTATATTTAGAGGCCAAAGTGGATATAGATAAAGTGATTGATCTTAATATAGAGTCTGGTGCTGAAAAGTTGAACAATTTCATAACCTTCTTGAGGGACAATGGAATGGAAATTGAGGCTGAAGCTAATCCGAACTTATCTGAAAAGGAAAGACAGCATTATTTTAGATGCACTGTCATGGATTTGTTGGTTAAAAGTAAAGACTATATGGCAAGTTGTTATTTGTTCCCGGATGAAGAACATAAGCCCTACAAGTTTAAAGAGTTGACTAATTATGGTATAGTAGCTAATAAGGGTAATCAGATATGCATATATGATCAGTCTGTATTAGATTTTTCAACAATAAAGATATATGACTAGATTATTTTATTGAGGTGAGAACATGTTTGATATTAATAAAGTCAAAGAGGCGGCTAATGAATTAGGATTGAAGATTACACTAAACTCTCCTACTCCTGGTATGAGATTTTTAGCAAGTGATGGTGCAATAGACTTTGTAACTTTTGATGAGTTACAGGAATCTTTGATGCTAGAATTTAAACAAAACTCTTGTAAAGAAGAACTACGTTATGAAATAAAACCCCAGCCATCGTTTACGATAAATATTTCATCCACTAAAGAAATGACTACAAAAGTATATGATGTTGAAGAAATTAAACTCAATGTATTAGGTCATAACAAAGTGTCCCATAAAATGGAATTACCGAAGAAAGATAAAGATGCCGAGAAAAATCACTATCCAGATTCAAACACGGAGGCAGCATAAAATGGCAGCAATCAGTTTTGAAGATTATTATGTTGATGAAATCACGTATAAAAAAAATAAAGACTTCCAAGGCAATGGAGCAATCGAATTAAGTACTGAGTTTGAATGCACCATAGATATTAAATCTGTAGATGAAGCAGAAGTTTTACTTAGTTCCCAAATTGGCAATCTAACAACAGATAAATCGCCTTTTGAAATTAAAGCAAGCATCGTTGGTAGTTTTACCTTCAATGAAGAGGAAAGTAATGGTGAAACATTTGAGAAGTTTTTATCTCAAAATGCAATAGCTATATTGTTCCCATATTTAAGAAATCTTGTTTCAGACGTTTCGTCTAAGTCTAATGAATTCCCAACATTATTATTACCTGTAGTTAATGTTGTAAAATTATTGGAACAAAAAAAAGCCATCACTATTAATCGCATAAATCCTAATGAATAAGAAACTTTTATCAAATATAATTGATAAAGGTTTCTTATTTTGTAGTATACTAATTTCTAAAAAAATTAATGGCGGTAGTTGTTTCAATAACATTTATATATTATTCGGATAAATATGTATCCGTTTACAAAAACACATTGACAATTTCAACCAACCTATTGTATATTCAAATAGTGGCTCATTAATGAGCCTATACAGTATTTGAATACGAAGGGAATGTTTGCACATGCAAGGAAAAGTTAAATGGTTTAATGCAGAAAAAGGTTACGGTTTCATCGAATCAGATCAAGGTGGCGATGTATTCGTACATTTCTCCGCTATTCAAACAGAAGGCTTCAAAACGCTTGAAGAAGGCCAAGAAGTAGAATTCGATATCGTTGATGGCGCTCGTGGTCCACAAGCTGCTAACGTCAACAAACTGTAATTATACGGCTGCATAGCCCTTTTTTATAGTTATAAAAGTGAGAAGGGACTTCCTACGCGGAAGTCTCTTTTTGTATGACTTATTATGTAATAATTAGAAATCTATAATATTATCAGAATATTCACAATAAACTAAAATCTATTTTACTAAACGTAATTGCATATGATATAATAAGAATATGTTAAAGGAGGAGTGCCACATGAACTACAATATCCGAGGACAACGCGTTCCAGTTACCGATGCACTAAGGGACTACACTGAGAAGAAACTCAGCAGATTGGAGAAATATTTCGATCCTTCGATCACCTCCGAAGTAAACGTTACACTTTCTGTTACAAAGGGACAACATACGGTGGAGGTTACGATACCGGCATCTGGATTAATCCTTCGAGCAGAAGAACAAAGCGAAGATATGTACGCTTCTATAGATCTTGTTATTGACAAATTAGAGCGTCAAATTCGCAAACATAAAACTAAATTGAATCGCAAATTCCGTCAAGCTAGCGGATCAAAAGCACTTTTCCGTGAAAATTCTACTTCAGTATCTACATTGGAGGATGAGGAGGAAGATTTCGAACTTGTCCGTACAAAGAGCTTTACATTTAAGCCAATGGACATAGAGGAAGCGATACTTCAGATGAATATGTTGGGTCATACATTCTTCGTATTTTCTAATTCTGACAGTAAGTCAGTTAGCGTTGTTTACAAGCGTAACGATGGGAAATACGGATTAATAGAGCAAAGCTAAATTTAACTTGAGGTTCAAAAGCAGGCTTTTTGAACTTCCACTGAATAAATGATACAGGTATCTCGGCGTGCTACATAGGTAGCAACGACTGAGATACCTGTTTTAGCATTCCCTTTTTAATGGTTATTACCAAAGGGAGATACATTGCGATTACAGCAACAAACTGTTACAATCTTTAACATAAAGACGTACAATCGGAAGGGGAAAGTCATGCTCGGATTTGTAAAAAAGATATTTGGAGATTTTAATGAGAAAGAAGTAAAACGATTAACGAAGATCGTTGAGCAAATAAACGAGATGGAGCCGCAGTATGTGGCATTGTCCGATGAACAACTTCAAGCGAAGACCGGCGAATTCCAAGATAGAGTTGCGAAAGGCGAGGAACTAACTGCTATATTACCTGAGGCTTTTGCAACAGTACGGGAAGCGTCCAAACGCGTATTGAATATGCGCCATTTTGACGTTCAATTATTGGGTGGTATGGTTCTTCACGAAGGCAAAATCGCAGAGATGAAAACAGGTGAAGGTAAAACTTTAGTTGCTACTTTACCCGTTTATTTGAATGCTCTTGCTGGTAAAGGTGTACATGTTATTACGGTCAATGGTTATTTAGCTGAGCGTGATAGTCTTCTTATGGGAGAATTGTATAATTTCCTTGGCTTAACGGTTGGTTGTAACTTGCATGGTTTGACGCATGCACAGAAGCAAGAAGCTTATGCTTGTGATATTACTTACGGAACGAACAATGAGTTTGGCTTCGATTATTTGCGTGATAATATGGTGCTGTACAAAGAACAGATGGTGCAACGTCCATTATTCTTTGCGATCATTGATGAGGTGGACTCCATTCTAGTCGATGAAGCGCGTACGCCGCTTATTATTTCCGGACAAGCTGCGAAGTCTACAGAATTATATGATTTGGCACAACGACTTGTGACTCGTATGGTACCTGAAGAAGACTTCACCATCGATATTAAATTAAGAAGTATCATGCTTACTGAAGCTGGTGTTACGAAGGGTGAACGTGCTTTCGGGATCGATAACCTATTCGATCATGCGAACGTAACGATCAACCATCATATTCAACAAGCTTTGAAAGCTAACAATATTATGAGACGTGATGTTGATTACGTTGTTGAGAATGAAGAAGTTGTGATCGTCGATGAATTTACAGGTCGTCTAATGGCTGGTCGTCGCTATAGTGAAGGACTGCATCAAGCTATTGAAGCGAAAGAAGGCTTGAAGGTTCAGAACGAAAGTATGACGCTTGCTACCATTACGTTCCAGAACTACTTCCGGATGTATCGTAAATTAGGTGGTATGACAGGTACAGCGAAAACAGAGGAAGAAGAATTCCTGAAAATCTATGGATTAGACGTTATTCAAGTGCCAACGAATCGTTCGATGATTCGTAAAGATCTTCCCGATGTTGTCTACAAAACGATCAAAGGTAAGTTCAAAGCAGTTGTTGATGAAATTGTTGAACGTCACAAAACGAATCAGCCTGTACTAGTAGGTACGATTTCTATCGAAAACTCCGAAGTGCTTGCAGAAATGCTAAAGCGCCGCGGTGTACAACATAAAGTGTTAAATGCGAAGTTCCATGCTGAGGAAGCGGAAATCATTACTCGCGCAGGACAACCAGGTTCAGTTACGATTGCAACGAATATGGCTGGTCGTGGTACCGATATATTGCTAGGTGACAGTGTTCCTGATATTGGCGGTCTACACATTATTGGTACAGAGCGTCATGAGAGCCGTCGTATTGACAATCAGTTGCGTGGTCGTGCTGGTCGTCAAGGTGATCCAGGTTCTTCTCAATTCTATCTATCGCTTGAAGATGAGTTGATGCGTCGTTTTGGTGCTGAAAATATTATGACGATGATGGATCGTCTTGGTCTTGATGAAGATCAGCCGATTGAAAGTCGGATGATTTCAAAAGCGGTTGAATCCGCACAGAAACGTGTAGAGGGTAATAACTTTGATACTCGTAAAGTTGTCCTGCAATACGACGATGTGATGAACCAACAGCGTGAAGTGATCTACAAGCAACGCCGTGACATTCTAGAATCTGAAAATATTCGTGAAGAAGTTATGAATATGATCAAACCAGTCATTGAACGTACGGTTGATGCTCATTGCTTAGAAGATATTCCAGAGGATTGGGATCTACAATCCGTTATTGAGTTCGTGCAAGCGAACTTGCTTGATGAAGGTGTTCTAACGCGTGATGATATTTGGGGCAAGGAAAAATCAGATATTGTCGATATTATCTACAATAAAGTTGCCGCAGCATATGATGTGCGTGAGGAGCAATTGGGTGAAGTAACGATGCGCGAATTTGAGAAGGTAGTTGTACTTCGCGCGGTTGATTCCAAATGGATGGATCATATTGATGCGATGGATCAATTGCGTCAAGGTATTCATTTACGAGCATATGGCGGTACTGATCCACTTCGTGAGTATCAATTCGAAGGCTTTGAGATGTTCCATGGAATGGTTGAAAGCATTCAAGAGGAAGTTTCCACGTATATTATGAAGGCTCGCGTGGAAAGTAATCTTGAGCGTCAAGAAGTTGTGAAAGGTCAGACCTCATCAACAAATGGTGGCGGTGAAGATACTGTCAAAAAACCAGTCCGCCGCGATGATCGTGTAGGTCGTAACGATATTTGTCCTTGTGGTAGTGGTAAGAAATATAAGCAATGTCATGGTATGAATTAATATCATACGTATAAGACGATATTTTGAGATGAAGGTGTTTCTATGTTAGATATTACATTAAAACAAGATTTGCGCGAAATAGCTAATCGATTACAGACGCTTAGGGGGTCTCTTTGACTTAGAGATTAAGCATGATATTATTGCTAACTTTGAGGAAAAGATGTCCATGCCAGATTTCTGGGATGACAATATGCGCGCTCAAGGCGTAATCGCTGAATTAAATGCTGTCAAATCGGTCGTTGACGACTACAATAGCTTTGAAACGAGTCATCAAGAGTTAATGATGATACTGGAGCTTGTTGAGGAAGACGAAGATGAGGATATGGTTGCTGAACTTACACAAGGATTAGCTACCCTGCAGAGTAAGCTGTCCGACTATGAGCTACAGTTATTGTTGAACCAGCCTTATGATCGATTGAACGCTATTCTTGAATTGCATCCAGGTGCTGGTGGCACAGAGTCACAGGACTGGGGACTAATGCTTTACCGTATGTACACTCGTTGGGCTGAGAAACGTGGTTTCAAAGTTGAACTGCTAGACTATCTTCCAGGTGATGAAGCTGGTATTAAAAGTGTAAGTATACTGGTTAAAGGATTTAATGCTTACGGATATTTGAAGGCGGAGAAGGGTGTGCATCGCTTGGTGCGAATCTCACCATTCGATTCTGCTGGTCGTCGACATACGTCATTTGCATCTTGTGATGTTGTTCCAGAAATTGACGATACGATCGAAATAGAGATTCGTTCTGATGATTTGAAGGTTGATACGTATCGTGCGAGTGGTGCGGGCGGTCAGCATGTCAATAAGGTCGAATCAGCTGTTCGTATTACGCATATCCCTTCTGGAATTATTGTAGCTTGTCAACAGGAACGCTCGCAAATTGCGAACCGTGATCGTGCGATGAAAACATTACGATCCAAATTATATGAGCGTAAAATTGAAGAACAGCTGAAGGAGCTTGCAGAAATTCGCGGCGAGCAATCCGAAATCGCCTGGGGAAGCCAAATTCGTTCCTATGTATTCCATCCCTATAGTATGGTCAAAGATCATCGTACATCTGTAGAAACTGGGAATGTTAATGCAGTAATGGACGGCGATATTGATATGTTTGTAGATGGCTACTTACGCAATCAAATTCGCCAAAAGTAAGAAGTTTATTTGCGAGGGAGAGTTTTTACACAGTTGTGTAGAGACTCTCCTTTTTTTACATCAGAAAGGTTGGTCCACATATTATGAAGCAACGATTAAGACGTGTAACGAAAGATTCACTATCACCTTCTATCCAAATCGCTTGGAACATTGTGCAAGTTTTGATTGGCTCTTGCATCTTGGCGCTAAGCTTTAATTTGTTTTTGCTACCACATGGCATAGCTTCAGGTGGTGTATCTGGTATTTCTATACTTGTCGAGAGACAACTACAAATACCGCCTGCAGTTACACAATGGTCATTGAACATACCACTATTCATTGCTGCGATCTGGCTGATTGGCAAGAAATTCGGCGTAAAATCGATATTAGGTTCGATCGTGTTCCCATTGTTTGTACTGCTGACCTCACATTTCCCTATACCGACGAATAATCCATTACTTGCCGCTATTTATGGTGGTATTGGCGTAGGAGTTGGGCTTGCGATCGTCTATCGAGGTGGAGGTTCCACGGGCGGGTTAGATCTTGCTGCTCAAATGCTGCATCGATTAACGGGTATTCCGTACAATCTGGCTGTTGTTTGTTTTGACGGGGCAGTTATTATCGGAGCGGCTATTATCATTTCTCCTGAGCTATCCCTCTATGCTCTGATTTCATTATTTGTAACGAGTAAGAGTATCGACTTTGTACAAAATGGACTTCAGCTCTCTAAAGTAGCTTTTATTATAAGCGAGCAAACGGAAGCGTTAGAACAAGCGATATTGCATGATCTTGATCGTGGTTTAACGAAGCTAGAAGGAACTGGTGGCTATACTGGTAATCCCCGTAATGTACTGATGGTTGTCGTTGCTCAGAATGAAGTATCGAAGTTGAAGAGAACGGTCGCTAAGCTGGATCCCAAAGCATTTATAATTATTAGTAATACTGGTGAAGTGCTTGGTAAAGGGTTCAAATCGTATCAATGATGGTATAAAATTCACGGTTTATACTCATTAATGCACATTGTATTTTTATAAGTATAGATGTATAATAATACAATAATATGCATATTCTCTTTCACACCTATATATTGTAAAATGAAGTAATAGGACAAATAAGCTAGCCTTATAGATGAGGCTTACATAAATGAATACTCCGGCCATTAAAGAAGAGGGAGTCCTCTTGGCGAAAAAAAAGAACTAGAAGGGAAGCGATCAATATGAGTAAGAAGCTAGGTATTGCAATTGTTGGTTCTACAGGATATGGGGGCGTTGAATTAATGCGCCTACTACAATCTCACCCCAATGCTGAGGTAACATCTGTCATTTCTTCGTCCAGTGCAGGTACGAAAGTGACGGAAGGATATCCTCATTTGCAAGGCATTCGTGAAGAGTTGCTTGATGATGTTAACCCAGAGCTAGTTAAGCAAAAAGCAGATATTGTATTTTTGGCGACGCCAGCAGGAGTTGCTTCTAAGCTAGCTCCTCAATATTTGGAGGCAGGTTTGAAAGTAATTGATCTATCCGGCGATTTCCGTCTGAAAGATCGTGCTGTATACGAGCAGTGGTATCAGAAGCCAGCAGCAGAGCAAGAGCATCTTGATCAGGCAGTATTTGGACTTTGTGAAATATATGGCGAACAAGTTAAAGATGCGCCGTTTATCTCTAATCCAGGCTGTTTCCCAACTGCAACATTATTAGGTCTTATTCCAGCGCTACAAGCAAACTTAATTGATCATTCTACTATTATCATTGATGCCAAAACAGGTGTCTCTGGTGCTGGTCGTGGTACGTCCTTAACTAATCATTATGCAGAACAGAATGAGAACTTTAAAGCTTATAAAGTAAATAAACATCAACATGTTCCAGAGGTTGAGATGGTACTTAGTCAAATCGCGGATGAGCCTGTTACGGTTACATTTACGACGCATCTTGTACCGATGACTCGTGGTATTATGACAACGATGTATGCGAAGTTGAAAAGTGATGTTACAGAGCAAGATCTTGTCGATCTATATGGACAATATTATGAAGGTCGTCCATTCGTACGTATTCGTCCGGAAGGTAACTGGCCAGCAACGAAAGAAGTATGGGGATCTAACTATTGCGATATTGGCTTCTCTATTGATAGACGTACGAACCGCTTAACGATTATATCTGTTATCGATAACTTGGTTAAAGGTGCAGCAGGTCAAGCGATTCAAAATATGAATTTAATGATGGGTTGGGATGAGCAGCTAGGACTGCAATTCGTTCCAACATACCCGTAATTTAGGAGGATTAGAGCGAGATGGCAGAAGATCAGCAAGCGGCTTTATTTACAATTGTTCAAGAAGGCTCCGTAACATCGCCACAAGGTTTTTCAGCAGGGGGTCTGCACTGTGGTTTGAAAAAAACTGATCGTCATGATCTGGGTGCTATTGTCTGTGAAGTTCCAGCAACGGCAGCGGCAGTATATACAACGAATGTATTTCAAGCAGCACCTATTAAAGTAACGCGTGAAAGTATTGCTAGTAAAGGTACACTTCGTGCGATGATCGTGAACAGCGGCAACGCTAATGCTTGTACGGGGGATCAAGGCGAAGCAGATGCTTATGCAATGCGTAATCGTTTTGCCGAGCAAATTGGTGTAGAAGCAGATCAAGTTGCGGTAGCTTCTACTGGTGTTATCGGTGAGCTATTGAAAATGGATAAAGTGCTTTCTGGCATTGAGCAGCTTCCAGCGCTACTAGAGAAAAGTGAAAAAGGCGCAGAAGATTTCAGCCAAGCCATTCTTACAACTGATCTTGTGAAGAAAACGATTTGCGTCGAGCTTGAAATTGATGGCAAGTTAGTGAAAATTGCGGGAGCAGCCAAAGGATCTGGTATGATTCATCCGAATATGGCAACGATGCTTGGTTTTGTAACGACGGATGCGAATATTAGTGCAGCAGCGCTACATCAATTGTTAGGTGCGGCTACTAATTTGAGCTTCAATATGATTACGGTTGATGGCGATACATCTACGAATGATATGTTAGTTGCAATGGCAAGTGGTCTTGCAGCGCACGATGAACTTACGGAAGCTCACCCTGCATGGGCAGCGTTCAAGGCAGCACTTACGCATGTATGTGTTGTACTAGCGAAAGCTATTGCACGCGATGGTGAAGGGGCTACAAAGCTAGTTGAAGTTCGCGTCGAAGGCGCTGTGAATGATTTTGCAGCACAAGCGATTGCGAAAACAGTCATTGGTTCCTCTTTAGTGAAATCTGCCGTATTTGGCGCAGATGCGAACTGGGGACGTATTATTGCAGCGGTAGGTCGTGCAGGTCAGCCCGTTGATCCTGCGACAGTAGATATTGCACTTGGTTCTATCGTTACATTAGAACAATCACGTCCGGTAGCGTTCGATGAGGATGCTGCCCTGCAATATCTTCAAGGAGACACTGTGGTGATCTCTATTAATTTGAATATGGATAACGGTACAGCAGTAGCATGGGGTTGTGACTTAACGTACGATTATGTACGTATTAATGCTGCTTACCGCACATAATAGTGCTGGAGGCTAATCGGATGACTAAGCAACGTTTTGTAATGAAATGCGGGGGTAGTACGTTAGCGGCTCTACCAAATCGGTTTTTCGAAGAATTGCGTGAACTACAAGCTTCTGGAGTAGCACCTGTTATTGTTCATGGCGGCGGCCCAGCAATTTCTGAAACACTTGAAAAGCTAGGGATTGAGACGGAGTTTGTTGAAGGATTACGCAAAACGAGCGATGAAGTACTTGATGTCGTTGAGATGGTGCTAGCAGGTCGTATCAACAAAGAAATTGTGCGTAAGATGGAAATGAACGGTGCAAGGACATTAGGACTTTCTGGTGTGGATGGTATGCTAATTCAAGCGAAACCCGTTGCCAATAGTGCCGAAGTTGGATTTGTTGGCGATGTAACCGATGTTAATGCTGCTCTTATCGAGGGCGTGATGGCTATGGGCTATATTCCTGTTATTGCTCCGATTGGTATTGATCGAAGTGGTCAACGCTACAATATTAATGCTGATACAGCAGCAGGAGCAGTTGCTTCTCATCTAGGAGTAGAGCGAATGATCGTCGTTACTGATGTGCCAGGTATTATGAAAACTGTTGATGGACAGAAGGTTACACTTCCGTCTGTAACGGTAGCAGAAATAGAAGAAATGATTGCTACTGGTGAAATTTATGGTGGCATGATTCCTAAAGTGCGTGCGGCAATTCAATGTATTCAAGGTAAAGTGCAGGAAGTTGTTATCGTAAGTGGACAAATTGAAGGCGTACTTACTCAGGCGGTTACCGCTGGCGGAGTCGGGACTGTTATTAAGCAATAGGGGATGCTTTCGATGCTACTTTTTATAGCAGCGAAGTATTCCATGTAGTTAATAAAAAGTTTTAGGAGTGTTGAATATGAGTCAAAGTACGGTAGAAGTAGCGGGTGAATCTGTATTTCCGACCTATGCGAGATTTCCACAAGCGATTGTAAAGGGCGAAGGCAGCTGGCTATGGGATAGTGAAGGCAATAAATATTTAGATTTCATGAGTGGTATTGCAGTAACTAACTTGGGGCATGTACCACAGCGTGTGAAGGAAGCACTAGTAGCGCAACTAGATCAGCTATGGCATATTTCAAATTGGTTCCACATTCCTAACCAAGCAGAGGCGGCTAAGCTAATTACAGACAATAGCTGTGGTGATGCTGTATTCTTCTGTAATTCGGGTGCTGAGGCGAATGAAGCGGCGATTAAGCTAGCTCGTCGTTATCAACAGCTTGTCGCATGCAATGGACGCTATGAAGTTATTACGTTCAAGCAATCGTTCCATGGGCGTACGCTAGCAACATTAACAGCAACGGGACAGGATAAGGTGAAGGAAGGCTTTTTACCACTACCTGGCGGCTTTACTCATATTGAACTTAATGATTTTGATTTGTTGAAGGCTACTATTAGCGACAAAACAGCGGCAGTGATGCTAGAGATGGTGCAAGCTGAGGGCGGTATCCTCCTTGTTGATCCAACATATATCAAACAAGTTGCTGAGCTGTGTAAGGCAGAAGGCGTGTTATTAATTGTAGATGAGATCCAGACGGGTATGGGTAGAACTGGTAAAATGTTTGCGTATGAGCATTTTGGCATTGAGCCTGATATTTTCACACTTGCTAAAGGTCTGGGTAGTGGCTTCCCTGTTGGTGCTATGGTAGCGAAGGAAGCGTTGAGAGAAGGCTTCACAGCTGGTAGTCATGGCTCTACATTCGGCGGTACACCTATTGCAACAGCTGCAGTGAAAGCAACAATTGAAACGATCGTTGAAGAGAAGGCAGTTGAGCATGCAGCCAAACAAGGTCAATACTTAATGGAACAGCTGCGTGAGCAGCTTAGTGATTGTTCTTTCGTCAACGAAGTACGTGGCTTAGGCTTAATTGTAGGGATTGAATGTAAGGAGTCGATAGCTAGTCTAGTTACGGAAGCACAAAGCGAAGGCTTGCTTGTCATTTCAGCAGGACCGAACGTCATTCGTCTACTTCCCAATTTGCTAGTATCGAAAGCAGAGATAGATCAGGCAGTACAAATACTAACGAAGCTAATTAGCAAACGTAGATGAAACTCTAAACATCCGACTGTGATCACGATGTGATTGTTCGTTGCATGAGCTGTACCGAGAAGTTAAATTTATAATGAAGTTACTACTTAGCCCGTTCACCAACGAAATAAAGCAAAAAGTTTCGTTAAAATGCTAAAGTAGGTCGTCCGTCAATGAAATAAAGCAAAAAGTTTCGTTAATATGCTGAAATAGGTCGTCCACCAACGAAATAAAGCAAAAAGTTTCGTTAATACGCTGGAACAAGTCGTCCACCAACGAAATAAAGAAAATAGTTTCGTTAAAATGCTGGAACAGCCTGTTCACCAACGAAATAAAGCAAAAAGTTTCGTTAAAATGCTGGAACAGGCCGTCCACCAACGAAATAAAGAAAATAGTTTCGTTAAAATGCTGGAACAGGCCGTCCACCAACGAAATAAAGAAAATAGTTTCGTTAAAATGCTGGATCAGGTTGTTCACCAACGAAATAAAGAAAATGGTTTCGTTAAAATGCTGGAACAGGCCGTCCACCAACTACGTGGTATCTTTTATCCAGGGATCTAAGTATTAGCGATGTAACTTTTCATTGCAGGAGGTTACATCAAAAAGTCATGAAAAGTTAGGCTTACGCTTCCGATGTAACTTTTCATTTACAGGAAGTTACATCAAGAAGTTAATGAAAAGTTTTAGGAGGTTTGAATATATGTTAGTTAGAACAAAGGAAGAAATCGCTCAAAGTATGAAGGGCCGCGATTTTCTAATGATGGTTGATTTCTCACAGGAAGAAATTATGTATTTGATCGATCTAGCTATTGATTTGAAGCAAAAACAAAAAGCTGGCATTGAACATAAAGTGTTGCAAGGAAAAACGATAGGTTTGATTTTTGAAAAATCTTCTACGCGTACGCGTGTTTCTTTTGAAGTGGGTATTTATCAACTAGGTGGTCAAGGTCTGTTCTTAAGCGGCAATGATCTGCAGATCGGTCGCGGCGAGACGATTCTTGATACCGCTCAAACTTTATCTCGTTATCTTGATGGAATTATGATCCGTACGTTCGAGCATCGTAAAGTAGTTGAGCTAGCTCGTGGCGCAACGATTCCTGTTATTAACGGCTTGACTGACCTATCGCACCCTTGCCAAGCACTTGCAGACTTCCAAACGATTTATGAGCAAAAGGGTACGTTTGAAAATGTGAAACTTGCATATATCGGCGACGGTAACAATATGGTACACTCTCTAATGATGGGTGCTGCCAAGCTAGGTGTTCATATGTCAATCGCAACACCAGAAGGCTATGAACCAGATGCAGATATTGTCGCACAAACAATGGCTGTCGCAGAAGATACAGGCGCAAAAATTGTTGTTTGTCATGATCCCAAAGAAGCAATGGAAGGCGCAGACTTCGTGTATACTGATGTATGGGCGAGTATGGGCCAGGAACAAGAGCAAAAAGAACGTGAACTTGCATTTGCTAATTATCAGATCGATGATAAACTTGTTCAATTTGCTAAGCCAGAATTTAAGTTCATGCACTGCCTACCGGCACATCGCGGTGAGGAAGTAACAGAGAGCGTAATTGATGGCGAACACTCTATTATTTTTGATCAGGCTGAAAATCGTCTACATGCTCAAAAGGCGATTATGGCTGCAATCATGTCCTAATAAATGAACGATGAAGGGAATCAATAACATGGCTAAAGATAAAATTGTATTGGCTTACTCAGGTGGTTTGGATACTTCAATCATCTTGAAATGGCTTAAAGAAACATATGACGCGGAAATTATCGCATTTACTGCAGATATCGGTCAAAAGGAAGAATTAGATGGATTAGAAGAAAAAGCTTTGAAAACAGGCGCTTCTAAAGTATACATCGATGATCTTACAGAAGAATTCGCAAAGGATTTCATCTTCCCAATGTTCCAAGCTGGAACAATGTATGAAGGTCAATACTTACTAGGTACTTCTATTGCACGTCCGCTAATAGCAAAACGTATGGTAGAAATCGCTCGTGCTGAAGGCGCGAAATATATTGCTCACGGTGCAACAGGTAAAGGTAACGACCAAGTTCGCTTTGAACTAGGCGTAGCTGCATTAGCACCAGAAATCGAAATTATTGCTCCTTGGCGTTCTGAGCAATTCCGTAACGATTTCCCAGGCCGTGCTGAGATGATTGCTTTTGCTGAGAAGCATGATATTCCAGTATCAGCGTCTGCGGCAAAGCCTTATTCTACAGACCGTAATTTGCTTCATATTAGTTTCGAGAGCGGTGTGTTAGAAGATCCTTGGTTCGATCCAAGCACGGAAGAAAATGAGCCAATGTACGTACTAAGCGTCTCTCCTGAGCGTGCTCCGGATCAAGCTGAATACGTTGAGCTTTCCTTCGAGCAAGGTAACTGTACAGCTATTAATGGTGAAGCAATGTCTCCACTTGCAATTATGGAGAAATTGAATGAGCTTGGTGGCAAACATGGTATCGGTCGCGTTGATATGGTCGAAAATCGCTTCGTAGGTATGAAGAGCCGCGGCGTATATGAAACACCAGGCGGAACTATTCTATTTACAGCACATCGCAAAATGGAATCACTAACAATGGATCGTGAAGTTATGCATCTGCGTGACTCTCTGATCTCAAAATATAGTGAGCTAGTATACAATGGTTTCTGGTTCGCTCCTGAACGTCTTGCATTGCAAGCACTAGTAACAGAGTCTCAGAAAAATGTATCGGGTGTCGTTCGTCTGAAATTGTATAAAGGTAATGTAATCGGCGCTGGCGTACAAAGCCCAGTAAGCTTATACAATCCTGATATTGCTACAATGGAAGCTGATCCATCACAAGCATATGATCAAGGTGATGCAACTGGATTTATCAATTTGAATGCATTGCGTTTGAAAGTTTCTGCTGGCGTAACTCAGAATAAGTAGGGAGTGCTGAAGAAGTGAGTAAGCTTTGGGGTGGCCGTTTCACGAAAAAAACGGATCAATTAGTTGAAGAATATACAGCGTCTATTACATTTGATAAGGCGCTTGCTGAAGAAGATATTCAAGGTAGTTTAGCGCATATAACGATGCTTGGTAAGCAAAACATCGTGCCGCAAGAAGATGTTGATACGATCAAAGCGGGTCTATTACGAGTATTAGAACGTATTAAAAATGGTGAGCAACAGTTTACGATTGGTGATGAAGATATTCATATGAATATTGAAAAAGCATTAATTGATGACGTTGGCGCTGTTGGTGGTAAGCTGCATACGGGACGTAGTCGTAATGACCAAGTGGCTACAGATATGCATTTATGGCTTCGTAAACGTGTCGTAGAGTTCGTTGAACTACTTCGTAAGCTACAAGAAGCATTGATCGGACAAGCTAAAGCCAATATTGATACAATCGTGCCAGGCTATACGCATTTGCAGCGTGCGCAACCGATTCTATTTGCACATCATATGATGGCTTATGTATCGATGTTCGGTCGCGATATTGAGCGTCTACAAGATAGCTACAAACGTATTAATGTACTTCCGCTTGGTGCTGGTGCACTTGCAGGTACGACATTCCCGATTGATCGTCATTTCGTGGCAAGTCAATTGAATTTTGATCGTGTATATGAGAATAGTCTTGATGCAGTAAGTGATCGTGACTTTATTCTAGAGTTTCTAGCAGATGCATCGATCATTATGATGCATTTATCCCGTCTAAGTGAAGAATTAATTTTGTGGTCTAGCACAGAATTTAACTTTGTCGAGCTTGATGATGCTTTCTGCACAGGCAGCAGTATTATGCCGCAGAAGAAAAATCCTGACGTACCAGAACTTGTTCGTGGTAAAACAGGACGTGTCTACGGTAATTTGATGGGCTTGCTAACTGTATTGAAATCTTTACCGCTAGCGTATAACAAAGATATGCAAGAGGATAAAGAAGGTATGTTTGATACGGTAACAACGATGCAGGGCGCACTTCAATTGTTTACACCGATGATCGCGACGATGACAGTTAATAAAGCTCGTATGCGTCAAGCCGTTAATCAAGACTTCTCTAATGCTACGGATATTGCTGACTTCTTAGTTAATAAAGGTCTACCATTCCGTCAAGCACATGAAGTTATCGGTAAAACTGTTCTATACTGCATCGAAAACAATAAATATTTGCTTGATCTAAGTATGGAAGAATTTATTCAGTTCTCAGATTTGTTCGACGAACGTATATATGAAGTGCTTCAGCCTGAACAGGTTGTTAATGCACGTAATGTATATGGCGGAACAGCTAAGCCACAGGTTGAAGCTGCCATCGGCCGTGCTGAAGAAGCAATGTCTACGACATCTGTGTGGGTTGCTGAATATATGGAGCGCAGCCAATAATTTTATTCAAACTTACAATAAATGAACAATTCGCCTCTCTGAACAGGATATGCTGTAGCATATCCTGTTCAGAGAGGCGTTTTAAACATATCGGAACAGTGGGAACTTATCGCAGCGTGCATCCAATCATGATGTGCCTATGCGAAATTGATATTTAACGCAAGTAAGCGATATAAGCGCGAGGCAGATAGCTTGCATATAGTATTAGGAAGAGGATTTCACTTATACTATTATGACAGCATACAACAGCATACAACGTTATTGAAAAATGAGAAAAGTGAAAATTGACTCATAATAGCGATACATTGAAGGAATTAGCTGTAAACTGTCGAATTTGTAATATTGAACTTTCTACAGGATGTGATAACGTGATTGAAATGGAAAAGATAAGAAAAACGTATGTTGATGGTACTATAGCGCTCGATAATATATCCGTAAAAATAGATCGCAATGAATTTGTCTATTTGGTTGGTCCATCAGGAGCGGGTAAATCTACATTTATGAAGCTGATATATCGCGAAGAAATACCTACAACAGGTCAGATTTTCGTGAATGGCTTTAATATTGGTAAGTTAAAGCAACGTAAAATTCCGTATGTTCGTCGTAATATTGGGGTTATTTTTCAAGACTTTAGATTGCTTCCCAAGCTAACGGTATTCGAAAATATTGCCTTTGCGATGGAAGCCATTGAAGCACCCCGTAAAGTGATTAAGAAACGTACGATGGAAGTGTTAGAGCTGGTCGGATTGAAGCATAAATACAAAAACTTCCCGTCCCAATTATCAGGCGGCGAACAACAAAGGGTGTCGATTGCCCGGGCAATAGTGAATAATCCGTCAGTTATTGTGGCTGATGAGCCGACAGGAAATTTAGATCCAGATACATCGCTAGATATTATGAATTTGCTCGAAGAAATTAATTTCCGTGGTACAACAATTGTTATGGCAACTCACAATAAAGAGATTGTGAACTCTATGCGAAAACGCGTCATTGCTATTGAAAATGGCAGTATTGTACGCGATGAGCAAAGAGGGGAGTACGGTTATGAAATTTAGTACGATGACTCGACATATGCGTGAAGGGTTCAAAAGCATTATTCGTAATGGCTGGATGTCTTTCGCGTCTATTAGTTCCATTTTTATTTCTTTATTTATACTAGGTGTATTTATTTTATTAGCATTGAACATGAACTATATGGCTGCTCAAATGGAGAGCCAGGTACAGATTCGCGTATACTTTGAAACGGATGCAACTGATGAAATGATTACAGATGTGCAAAATAAAATCGGAAAAATTAACGAAGTGAGCAAGCTTACATATGTATCTAAGGAAGAAGGGCTTGCATTTTTACGAGATAAAATGGGGGAAGACAATAGTGATTGGTTAGAAGGCTATGATGATGAAAACAATCCGCTGCCAATCTCCTTAACAATAGAATTATCCGATACACAGCTCGTAGATTCTATTGCGCAACAAATTGATATTCTTAATGGTACGTTCGATCCAAAGCCGATCAAAGAAGTGAAGTATGGTAATGAGACGGTGGAAACATTGTTTAAAATTACGAATGCAATCCGCAACGCTGGTTTTGCTATCGTTGTGGCATTAGCAGTTACGGCCATGTTACTAATTTCTAATACTATTAAAATGACAATTGTAGCAAGAAAAAGAGAAATTGGCATTATGAAGCTAGTAGGTGCGACCAATGCATTTATTAGATGGCCGTTCTTTATTGAAGGTGCATTAATCGGTATTATAAGTTCAATCGTAACAACGGTAATCATATTAATTGGTTATGATCAAGTTATTCATATTTTCCAGTATGATCTTTCTCTTATGTTGATCCAATTATTGCCACTGGAACAGGTAATTACTTTAACTGCGACGATAATGATAACGCTAGGCTCACTTATTGGTATTTGGGGTAGTGTCATGTCGGTACGTAAGTATTTGAAAGTGTAGGTGAACGCCGTAATGAAAAGAATGGTATTATATCTAACTTCATTTGCTTTACTTGCAACGATTATAGTAGGTTCTGGAAGCAGTAGTGCTTCAAAGCTTTCTAAAATTGAGCAAGATATTAAGGCTGCCAATGAGCAAATTAGAGCGGCCGAGAAAATAGCAGCTGCAGCTGCTGTTGAAGCACAGCAGGCTGAAGAAGAAAAAGCTACGATTACGAATAAAGTTGTAAATCTTGAATTAGAGCTTCAAAACCTAATGTCCGAAATCGAAAAAGTTGCACAAGATAAACATAAAACAGAGCAAGAAAAAAGTGATAAAGAAGAAGAAGTATATGTAACGGGCCAGGAGCTTGATGCTGCAATTGCCCAAGTAGAAAAACGGGATGAATTGCTGCAAAAGCGTACTAGACTTATGTACTCTAATGGTGCAGTATCTTATCTTGATGTACTATTAAGCGCAACAAGCTTTACAGATTTCTTGGATCGTTTCGATGCGTTGCAAATCATTTTACAATCAGATCGCGAAGCATTGGATCAGTATAGGGTTGATCAAGAATTAGTTGAACAGAAAAAGATTGAAGTAGAGGAGCAGCTAGATGAGCTTCAAACATTGTATGCAAAGCTAGAGGCAGAGCAAGCTTCTCTCATTCAGAAGGAAGCTGAAAAGGAAACATTAGTTGCTGCTTATAACGCGCAGGCTAATCAGTTAGAGGAGCATATTGAAGAATTAGAGGTCATTAGTGAAGAGCAAGAACAATTGCTTGTCGGATTGGCTTCGGAAATTTCAAAACTGAATGCCGAGAAGAAACGTATTTCTAATCCATACAGTGGCGGGAAACTTGGTATTCCAATTGCAGAGGGATATCGCCTTTCATCTAACTTCGGTGTTCGTATTCATCCGATTACAGGAGTGAAGAAAGCACATAACGGAATAGACTTTGCTGCAGCATCAGGAACATCTATTTATGCAGCTGAGGATGGAATTGTTCTTATATCGAAATATTGGAGCGGATATGGTAACTGTATTATTATTGACCACGGTAACGGTATTTGGACATTGTACGGTCATATCAAAAATGGCGGGCTGCTTGTAAGTGCAGGAGACTCTGTCAAACGTGGCGATAAGATTGCGCTAGTTGGTAGCACCGGAAACTCTACAGGACCGCATTTACATTTCGAAGTACGTAAAAATGAGGTTCCAGTTAATCCATCAAGTTACTTAAAGTAATATATAATCATCATCAATGGGCTCTCTATTGCAAAATAGATAGCCTATTGCTATTCTAAGTTCAAGTTCTATTTTGTGAACGACTTATCTAAAGTAAATAATTTCACAACAAATGTCATATACTATAGTAGACGAGCTTAAGCAAACTAGGATAGGTGGTGTAAGTTGATGCAATTTAAGGGACGTACAGTTTTTGCATTCGTTGTTATGACGATTGTAGCTTCAGTGTTCGTCACGATGATCGTTACGGACAAGTTGGATGGAAATCCAGTAGTTGCTTCTACATCTTACGTATCAGCTGCTACTGATGCAAAGAGTCAATTAACAGCTGATGAGCTAGAACGAATTAATACAGTGATTAAGTTGGTAGAAACAAAATATGTGTCAGACATAGAACGTGATGAGCTTGTTAATGGCGCAATATCAGGCATTATGAATGCTTTGGATGATCCTTACTCCGTATACATGGAAAAAAGTATAGCGAGTCAGTTCTCACAATCTATTGAAGGTTCTTTCTCAGGAATCGGGGCAGAGGTAAGTAGTGAGAAGGGTCAAACGGTCGTAGTGTCACCGATTAAAGGTTCTCCTGCTGAACGTGGTGGTTTATTAGCGAAAGATATTATTATCTCTGTTAATGGCGATAGTCTTGCTGGCTTGACATTACAAGAAGCGGTTAATCTAATTCGTGGCGAAAAAGGAAGTAAAGCTAAGCTAGAAGTGCTTCGGACAGGTAATTCAGAGCCAATAACTGTTGTACTTATCCGTGATGATATTGATATTGAAACGGTATATTCTACGATCGATAAACAAGGTATTGGTACCATTGAAATTACACAGTTCTCCATGCACACGGCAGAACGCTTTGCTGCAGAATTAACTGCACTAGAACAAAAAGGGTTGAAAGGATTAGTTATCGATGTTCGTAACAATCCTGGAGGTGTGCTACAAGGTGTAGTGGAAATTGCGCAGCTAATGATGAAAGAAGGCAACGTTGTCGTTCAAGTGGAAGACCGTGCTGGTAAGAAGGAGAAAACGTTTGCTCAAGGTGGCAAGCAGAAGGACTATCCAATTGTTGTGTTAACGAATGGCGGTAGTGCTAGTGCCTCTGAGATATTAGCAGGTGCGCTACAAGAAGCAGCGGGCGCAACGGTTTTAGGACAGCAAACCTATGGAAAAGGTACAGTTCAGGTTAGCTTTAACGAAGCACTATCCGACGGCGGATTAATTAAGTTAACGATTGCCAAGTGGCTGACTCCTAAAGGGAATTGGATTAATCAAAAGGGAGTCACTCCAGACATTGTCGTTGAACCTCAAGCTGTGTACAGTGTCGCTCGGTTGAACTTAAGCGATGATTTGAAAGCTGATCAATGGAGCGAACAGGTTCGCAGTTTGCAAGTGATGCTAGAAGCGTTAGGCTATAAAGTTGATCGCACCGATGGTTATTTCAGCGAGCAAACGAAAGCGGCTGTTGAAGTGTTCCAGAAAGAGCAACAACTTCTGGATACAGGCATCGTTGACAGTGAAACGGCAACAAAGCTTGAAACAAAGGTGATTGAATATATCCGTGATGCTCAGCATGATGTGCAACTTCAAAAAGCATTAGATCATGTAGGCAGGAAATAGTTGATTTTCGTCGAATTATTTAAAGGTTGGTTTCTCTTTCGTGAGAGGCTAGCCTTTTTCTTATTTTGTTACTATGAACATTCGAAGGGGTGTATGAGCGGTGGGCGATATAGAACTTTGGCTTCAAGTAGTAGGGAAAGCCCTGGTTTCCTTATTGATACAACCGTTTTTTTATATTTCAGTGTTATTATTACTTGCGATGTTTTTGTATCGCGTACGTATGGAACGTTCAATGTTTTCAGTGAAATTGAAGGAATGGAAGCTTTCCATGTTTTTTATGATATTAGGTGGGATCATAGCTGCAATCATTGTTTCTATTATTGCTGCAGTATTGGGCTTTACATTAACTGTCTCAACCGTTTATTGGCTATGGTCTATCATGATTATACTGATGATGTTCAAAGTTCGCTTTTTGACAATATCATACGGTGCAGGAATTGTGTCCCTACTTCATCTTATTGCTTCAGCTATAGGTCCGCTTTCTTTACAGAAGGATATAGCATTCATCTATGAAACGTTGCTCGATATTAACGTCATCAGTGTACTTGTTATAAGCGCATTACTTGGAGTAGCACAAAGTATATTAGTACGTATTCAACATAAATATATGGTCAGTCCTGTCTACATGTCAGGCAAACGCGGTAAAGTCATTGGTGGTTATGTTTTGCAAGGCTACTGGCCTGTCCCATTACTATTATTTATGCCAGTATCAGCAGAACAATCTGGAGCATTTTTATTTAATACGGCATATGGACAACCATTTTTTATGGCTATGTCGGGCGAAGCGTGGTTATTACTTGCCTGTCCACTAATGATTGGGGTAACCCAATTAACGAAAGTGATGACGCCCAAGCAGCTTGCACAGCGAGTGTCTCGACAAGGCTTAGTAGTTTCTATTATCTTATTACTATTAGCTGTTGGAGCATGGTGGTTCAATGCCCTTATATGGGTAGCTGCAATACTAACCGTGCTAGCTACAGAGTTATTAAGTTGGTATAATCGCTCGCAGGAATCGAAGCAAGCTCCTTTGTACGCTCAGGATGACAAAGGCTTGAAAGTATTAGCTGTCGTGAAAGATTCCCCTGCCCAGCAAATGAATATTGAAATAGGCGATATTATTGTTAAGGCGAATGGGCAGGATGTCAATTCCTTGGAACAACTGTATGATGCGATGTCTATTAACCCTGCCTTTTGTAAATTAGCGTTACTTAACCACAATAGAGATTTGAAGTTTGCTCATCGGACGCGCTATGCCGATGAACATCATCAACTTGGTATTATTTTGGCACCAGATGAACAAGCCAAATATTTAGCCAAATATATGGAACCATCTCTGTTCACTTGGTTAAGTAGAACGAAGCTACAACGACAGAGCGGCATGAATAAAGCTGAATCAGCAGCACCATCTATAACATAAGGGCATGGCAATAACTCTGAAAGTATTAGAACTGGCGGTGCTTAGCTTGCAGCTACTATTAGTTGATGATGAAAAATTAGCTTTAATGCAGTTAGAACGGATGGTAAAAAGAGTATTCGCTGATCGAGATGAACAAGACATTGTCATTCATAGCTTTCAGTTAGTAAGCGAAGCTATCCAATATGCCAAAGCGAATAAGTTTGATGTTGTCTTTCTTGATATTAATATGCCAGAGATGTCAGGGCTTGAAGCAGCTGATTTACTACAACAAATGACACCAAACATTGAAATTATATTTGTAACTGCATATGATGAATACGCTGTACAAGCATTCGAATTAAATGTGATGGATTATTTGTTAAAGCCGTTATCAATGCAACGTCTAGAGAAAACAATGGAGCGACTATATAGTAAGATGGAAATTACTGTACCACAACGGGATATTACAAATACAACATATCGACAAAGCATATACTGCATGAAGAAAATTCGATTTCAAGCGGCACATGGTGATATCGTCTATCCCAAATGGAGAACGGCAAAAGCACAAGAGTTATTTGCCTATTTGCTACATCGTCGTGGTGAATTTGTACCTAAATATAAAATTATGAATATGTTTTCTCCCGAGCTAGATAAGAAACGCGCGATGACGCAACTATATACCGTTGTCTATCAAATAAGAAAATGCTTGAAGGATTCGGGGATCGATGTGAAAATCGATAACGATAGTATTCAGGAAGGCTACTGTTTGCGCATAGACAATATTGATTTGGATGTTGAAGTATGGGAATCATTAGTTAACGAATTAGACGAAACGGATCCACACTATTATGAGAAGCTAGAATATTGTCTGGTGAAATATGATGGCGATTATATGGAAGATTATGATTATTTATGGGCTGAAAGCGAACGTGAACGGCTACGGCAGTTGTGGGTCCATCATGCAAGGCAATTACTTCTGTATTTATATAACGAGAGCGAATGGGCAAAAGTATTGAAGCTAGGAGATCGTTTCAATCAGTTTAGTCCGTATGAATTCGAATATGGTGTCTATGTGCTTGAAGCATATCATCGACTAGGTCAGTATGATAAGCTTAAGCAATATTATGAGAAACAAGCGCAAGAACTGTTGGATGAATTAGATATGCCGTTACCTGATAAAATGGTGAAATGGTATGAAGATTGGACGAATAGCCGCAAGTGTTAAACCAATATTGGTTTAGTACTTGCGGCTGTGGCTGTTTGGGGGATATAATAAGAAAGGGAACATACATTCCCCTGTAGAGGATGCTCTAAATATCCGACTATGATCACAATGGTTCGCTTATTTCATAATCTACATCATTAATGATGATAGAAAAATTTAGAATTTATAACTTTAATCAGTAGTTGAACAACATACATTTTGACTATACTAATAATATAAGTTCAACAAGCTTAATTTTGAACGACCTATTCAAATGAAAGTTCAACAAGCGGGCTTTCAGAACCGAGAAGATGGAGCGCTACTTGAGAAAGGCGGAAGCGCAAGTGTACGTGTTTGGTACACGCGAACCGTACTTTCCAAGTTCGCTTCATATTCGATGTCGAGTATGCTACGTTAGTATACTCATCGTTATCAAAGCCCGCTTTTTGAACGACCGCTAAATGTGGTGGGAGGAAATCATGTCACAATTTGAAATAGTATCGAACTATGAGCCTAGAGGAGATCAACCACGAGCAATTGAACAATTAATCGAGGGTTTGCAGGAAGGCAAGCGGCATCAGACATTACTAGGAGCAACAGGTACCGGTAAAACGTACACGATGGCTAATGTTATTGAACGTGTCAATCGTCCAACACTCGTTATTGCCCATAATAAAACACTTGCTGCACAATTATGCAGTGAGTTCAAAACTTTCTTCCCTAACAATGCGGTTGAATATTTCGTAAGTTATTACGATTATTTTCAACCAGAAGCCTATATTCCATCTACAGATACATTTATTGAAAAAGATTCTAGCATTAATGATGAGATAGATAAGCTACGACATTCAGCAACAAGTTCGTTATTCGAACGTCGCGATGTCATTGTTGTAGCCAGTGTTTCTTGTATATACGGCTTAGGTTCACCAATAGAGTATGGAAGTATGGTTGTGTCATTGCGAGTAGGGATGGAAAAATCACGTAATGATATTCTTCGTGCTCTTGTTGACATTCAATATCAACGTAATGATATCAGTTTTACTCGTGGTACGTTTCGTGTTCGTGGTGATGTGGTTGAGATTTTCCCAGTTGCTAATAATGAACGCGCAATGCGCATTGAATTGTTTGGTGATGAGATTGAACGGATATGTGAGATGGATGTTCTTACGGGTGAAGTGTTAGGAGAACGTGAGCATATTGCGATATTCCCTGCTTCCCACTTCGTCACACAAGAAGAGACAATGAAGCGAGCGATTGTCAATATAGAGCAAGAGCTTGAAGAGCAACTAGCTAATTTCCGAGAACAAGGAAAATTACTGGAAGCGCAAAGATTAGAGCAACGAACTCGCTATGATCTTGAAATGATGGCTGAAATGGGTTTTTGCTCCGGTATTGAGAACTATTCAGGTCCACTGACATTTCGCGAGCGGGGGGCAACGCCCTATACACTATTCGATTATTTTCCAGATGATATGCTCGTTGTTATTGATGAATCGCATGTATCGCTACCACAGATTAGGGCGATGTTTAATGGCGATAAAGCAAGGAAAGAAATGTTGATTAATCATGGCTTCCGCTTACCTTCAGCATTGGATAACCGCCCACTGCGCTTTGAGGAGTTTGAAGGGAAAACGAATCAATTAGTTTATGTTTCAGCAACGCCTGGTCCATATGAGATGGAACATTGTCCGACAATGGTTGAACAAATTATTCGTCCAACAGGCTTGCTTGATCCAGTCATTGAAGTGAGACCTTCAAAAGGACAGATCGATGATCTACTACATGAAATCCATTTGCGTATTGCTAGAAATGAGCGTGTGCTCGTTACGACATTAACGAAGAAAATGTCAGAGGATTTAACGGATTATATGAAGGATATTGGTCTTAAAGTTCGTTATCTGCATTCTGAGATCAAAACATTAGAGAGAATCGCAATTCTTCGTGATCTACGGCTTGGCGTATTCGATGTGTTAATTGGAATCAACTTACTAAGAGAAGGGCTTGATCTACCCGAAGTAAGCTTAGTAGCTATTCTCGATGCTGACAAAGAAGGATTTTTACGTTCTGAGCGCTCACTTATTCAGACGATTGGTCGAGCAGCACGTAATAGTGAGGGCTTTGTTATTATGTATGGAGATAAGATTACGAATTCTATGGATCTTGCATTGAAGGAGACATCTCGTCGTCGCGATATACAGATTGCACATAATGAAGCGAATGGTATAGTGCCTCAGACGATCCAAAAAGATATTCAAGGTGTTATTGAAGCGACGAAAGTTGCAGAATCGAAGGCGGATTACTTAACAGATGCAGCAAATAAGAAACTTACGAAGAAGGAATTGGCAACAGTTATTCAAAGGCTGGAAGTGGAAATGAAAGATGCAGCGAAAAACCTGCAGTTCGAACGTGCGGCAGAGCTGAGGGATGCGTTGTTGGAACTAAAAGCAGAACAACTAGGATAGGGAACTCTAGTTATCCAACTGTGATCACGATGATTATGCTAACGTAGCATATTCGGCATCGAATATGCCCTCCATCGAAAGCCTGTGTGTGCTCGTGTACCAATAACGTACACTGTGCTACTCGTTTCCGCTGGAGTGCATCTTCTCGATGCTGACAGCTGAATAACTAGAGCTTTCATTGAAAGGTAACTCTAGTTATCCAACTGTGATCACGATGCAAATTTTCATATAGTATGAAAAGTTTTAGGGGGAAATGATGTGGCAATTGACAAAATCGTCGTAAAAGGTGCTCGCGCACATAATTTGAAGAACATTGATGTAACGATTCCTCGAGATAAGTTTGTAGTATTGACTGGTCTAAGTGGATCAGGGAAATCTTCACTCGCATTCGATACGATCTATGCAGAAGGCCAACGTCGCTATGTTGAGTCATTAAGTTCCTACGCAAGACAATTTCTTGGACAGATGGATAAGCCCGATGTTGACTCGATTGAAGGTTTATCTCCTGCAATTTCGATCGATCAGAAGACAACTAGTCGCAACCCACGTTCTACAGTTGGAACGGTAACTGAAATTTATGATTATTTGCGACTATTATTTGCTCGCATCGGCAAACCGCATTGTCCAACGCATGGTATTGAAATTACTGCTCAGACGGTTGAGCAAATGGTCGATCGTATTATGGAGTTTGAGGAACGTACTCGCTTGCAAATATTGGCGCCTATCGTTTCAGGTAGAAAGGGCGAGCATACGAAGCTGCTGGCTGATATGCAAAAGCAAGGTTATGTACGCGTAAGAGTAGATGGTGAAATTAGAGAGCTTACTGAAACAATTGAGCTTGATAAAAATAAGAAGCATAGTATCGAAGTTGTTATTGATCGGATTGTCGTCAAAGCAGATGTCGAATCAAGACTTGCTGATTCATTAGAAACAGCACTTAATCTTGGCGAAGGTAGAGTGCTAGTAGATGTGATGGGTCAAGAGGAATTGCTATTCAGTTCTAACTTAGCTTGTCCTGAATGTGGCTTTAGCATTGAAGAGCTTGCTCCACGTATGTTCTCCTTCAACAGTCCTTATGGAGCTTGTCCTGAATGTGACGGACTAGGCTCAAAAATGATTGTGGATCCTGAGCTACTCATACCTGATTTTTCAAAGTCAATCGCAGAAGGAGCATTTCTAGCATGGGCGGGGAGTACTTCTAATTACTACCCACAATTTTTGAAGTCAGTTTCAGAACATTATAATATTCCACAGGATGTACCGGTAAGTGAGCTCAATAGTGAACAGATGAAGAAATTACTTTATGGAACGAATGGAGAAAAAGTTCGTTTTCTATATGAAAATGATTTCGGAGCTAGAAAAGAAGCATTTGTTCCCTTTGAAGGAGTCGTTCATAACCTTGAACGTCGCTATCGTGATACGGCATCGGAGATGATGCGTGAACATATTGCGGGGTATATGAGTGCTAAGCCGTGTAATTCCTGTAAAGGACAGCGTCTGCGCAAGGAGACATTAGCTGTAACGATTGATAATGTCAATATCGCTTATGTAACGGGCTTATCGATTGGAGATGCGGAGCAATACTTTGCACAGCTACAATTAACAGATAAGGAATTTACAATAGCTAATCTAATTCTGAAGGAGTTAACGAATAGATTAGGTTTCCTCGTTAATGTTGGGCTTAATTATCTTTCACTTGGCCGTGCAGCAGGTACTTTGTCTGGTGGCGAAGCACAGCGTATTCGTTTGGCAACGCAAATCGGCTCTAGTCTCATGGGTGTATTATATATTCTCGATGAGCCAAGTATTGGTCTACATCAACGAGATAATGATCGCCTCATTGAAACTTTAATTCATATGAGAGATCTAGGTAATACGTTGATCGTTGTTGAGCATGATGAAGATACGATGCTGGCCGCGGATTATATTATTGATATTGGTCCAGGAGCGGGTATTCATGGTGGGCAAATTATAGCTCAAGGTACACCAGCTGAAATTATGGCTGACGATAATTCTATTACAGGCCGTTATTTAAGTGGTAAAGATTTTATAGAAGTACCAGTGGAGCGCAGAGCAACAAGTGATCGTTGGATTGAAGTTGTCGGAGCAAAGCAAAATAATTTGCGTAATATTACGGTTAAAATTCCATTAGGAATATTTGCTGCAGTGACGGGAGTATCAGGCTCAGGCAAATCAACGTTTGTGAATGAAATTCTTTATAAAGTACTTGCCCGTGATCTGAATCGTGCGAAAACGCGGCCAGGCGAACATAAAGAGGTTCGTGGTCTAGAGCATATCGAAAAAGTTGTTGAAATAGATCAATCTCCAATTGGGCGAACACCACGCTCTAATCCTGCAACTTATACAGGAGTTTTTGATGATATTCGGGATTTATATGCATCGACGAATGAAGCGAAAGTGCGTGGCTATAAGAAAGGTCGGTTCAGTTTCAATGTGAAGGGCGGTCGCTGTGAAGCTTGTCGTGGCGATGGTATTATCAAAATCGAAATGCATTTCTTGCCAGATGTATACGTTCCGTGCGAGATTTGTAAAGGTAAACGTTATAATCGTGAAACGCTTGAAGTGAAGTATAAAGGGAAAAGTATTGCTGAAGTACTTGGTATGACGATCGAGGATGGTTGTGCGTTCTTTGAAAACATTCCGCGAATTCAACGTAAATTAGTTACTTTGTTTGATGTTGGATTGGGATATATGAAGCTTGGTCAACCTGCGACAACACTTTCTGGTGGTGAAGCACAGCGTGTGAAGCTAGCCGCTGAATTGTATCGTAGAAGTACAGGCAAAACATTATATATTCTGGATGAGCCGACAACGGGATTACATGCGCATGATATTGCGCGATTATTGGATGTATTGCATCGTCTAGTTGATTCAGGAGAATCTGTGCTAGTCATTGAGCATAATCTTGATGTCATTAAGACGGCAGATTATATTATTGATCTTGGTCCTGAGGGTGGTAATGGCGGTGGAATGATCGTTGCAACAGGCACACCTGAAAAAGTTGTGCAGGTGAAAGAATCGTACACAGGCAAATATCTTGCACCAATTCTTGAACGTGATCGACTTCGCTCGCAGCAAAGGCTTGTTAGTCAAAAGTAATAGAAAGTGCTATGCAGGGATAAGATATGTAAGATCAGCTATGATGGGATGCGCTAAATAAGATTAATCCATCATAGCTTACATAATTCAGCTCTAATTGTGAACATTACGTGACAATGCCCCCAACATTTACTATTCACACTTGCTTGTTGGCGGCATACGAGATACGATATATAAATAATAGGACAGCTGTGAATAAAGGGGGTATTCTTCATGTTTTTGGCAACAGAAGTAACAGAAGAGGTAACAAAAGTAGCGATAATTGATCCATTTGATTGGTTCATGCTAGCATTTACAATAGTTATTGGAATTGGGTTTATTCGTTTGCTTAAAGAGAAGAAAAAGAATAAATTTGCCTTAGGTTTTGCAGTTGTTGCTTTAGCGGTATTCCTATTGATTGATGTTATTATGATTTCTCAATGGATAGCTAAGGTTTGATGAAAAAAAGTTCCACCGTTATCGGTGGAACTTTTTTTCATGATCTATAGATGTAACAATTATACCCACCACATATCGCCTAGCGGCTCACGGATAAGTACTTGCTGTAGATTTTCTACTGCTTTGGAGAATCCTTCTTCAACGGACATCAAGCCATCTTCATGCTCGATACTAACAACGTAGTCATAACCTACTAGACGTAGAGCACTCATAATGTCAGCCCAAGTTTTCAGATCATGTCCGAAACCTACGCTGCGGAATTGCCAAGCGCGATCTAGCATATTGGCATAGCTTTGCATATCAGTTAGACCATAACGGTTAACGTTAACAGGATCAATAGTTGTATCTTTGGCATGGAAGTGATGAATCGCACCTTCACGTCCAAGAATATGAATCGCTTGAACAGGGTCAATACCTTGCCACCACATATGGCTTGGATCAAGGTTAGCGCCGATTGCTTTACCAGTTGCTTCACGTAGACGAAGCATTGTTGCAGGGCTATGAACAGAGAAGCCGCCATGTAATTCAAGACCGATATTAACACCAGCGTCAGTAGCTACATTGTTAATGTCAGACCAATAAGGAATAACCTTTTGCTCCCATTGCCATGTTAATATCTCTTGGAAGTCATTTGGCCAAGGAGCTACAGGCCAGTTTGGATATTTTGCATCTTCATGGTCACCAGGGCAGCCAGAGAACGTATTTACAACGGGAACTTCAAGACGATTAGCAAGCTCGATTGTTTTACGAATGACCGCATCATCTGCTTGCGCAAGATGTTTTTGCGGGTGAAGTGGATTGGAATGACAGCTAAGTGCACTAATCATTAGTCCGCGAGATTCCACCGCTTGTTTAAACGCTTTCAATTTACCAGCATCAGCAAGCAATACATCTGGATCACAATGTGCGTTGCCAGGATAACCGCCTGTACCAATTTCAATAGCATCTAGCCCTTTTGCTGCAATATAATCTAAAGCTTCTTCAAATGGTTTTTGCGAGAATAATACCGCGAATACGCCTAATTTCATCTAAAATAACCTCCTAAAATTTTTCGTGGGCATCTTGTTGTACTTCTCGTAAATGAACAATCACTTCGGAAGTATTAACTAATTATGGTTGAAATTTTTTATGATGTGAATCATAAGACTATACTACTATAATGCCTTTAATAGAAGGTAACTTCAAGTGTAATGACAAAATCACATAATAAGTAGACAAATACGTTACAAAGCTTACTTTTTGAATTACCTATTAAAGTAAATATGCCAGTAATGTCTTGTGGAATAAATGGCTAAGCTTTGTTACACTATTAACTAGAAAAAAGATAGATTGGACTAATGCCACTTTTATCATATATCGCATCAAAGATCATCGTAATCCATGAGATTACGATAATGAGAGGACTATAAATATGACTTTAACACGATCGGATATTGAACTATTAGCGCCTGCTGGAGATTGGGATTGTATGCGTGCTGCCGTTGCTAACGGCGCAGATGCGATTTTTTTCGGGGTGGAGAAATTTAATGCACGTGCACGTGCCAACAACTTTAGAAGTGAAGAGCTTCCAGAAATTATGTCCTTCTTGCATACGTACGGGGTGAAGGGCTTTTTGACTTTCAATATTCTTGTATTTGAAGATGAATTAAGAGATGCTCAAAGCTTAATCGAAATGTGTATCGATGCAGGTGTAGATGCTGTTATCGTACAAGATCTAGGTCTTGTTAAGCTCATTCGTGAGCTTTCACCTGATTTCCCAATTCATGGCTCAACACAGATGACTATTACATCGCCAGAAGCAGTGGAATTTACGAAGCCATTCGATTTGGAACGTGTTGTACTTGGTCGCGAAAATAATTTGAAACAAATTAAAACAATCGGTCAACAAGCGAAGCTACCAATGGAAGTATTCGTCCATGGCGCACTTTGTGTATCTTATTCGGGACAATGCTTAACATCTGAAATGTGGGGCGGTCGTTCTGCCAATCGTGGTGAATGTGCGCAAGCTTGTCGTTTGCCCTATGATCTTATCGTTGATGGCGAACAAAAACCAATGGGAGCTGTAGCTTACCTATTATCTCCGAAAGATTTGGCAGCGATCGAAATTGTCCCTGAGTTAATTGAAGCAGGAGTAACTTCTTTCAAAATAGAAGGTCGTTTGAAAACACCTGAGTATGTAGCAAACGTAGTAAGTAAATATCGCAAAGCGATTGATAAATATTTCGATGGAGATTCCTCCAAACCATCCAAAGAAGAAGTTCGTGAGTTACAACAAAGTTTCTCTCGTGGATTTACGCATGGTTTCCTAGATGGTACGAATAATAAGGAACTAGTTGATGGTACTTTCCCGAAAAGTCGTGGTGTATACCTTGGTAAAGTAGAACGCGTCATGCGTGATGCCGTAACCCTTCGTCTTGAAGCTCCACTTAAGCGTGGGGATGGTGTAGTATTTGATGCTGGAGATCCGACGCAGAAAGAAGAAGGCGGACGTGTATATGATGTCCGTCGTCAAGGTGTGAAGTTAGAAGAAGAAGCGCCGGAAGGTATTCTTATTGAGCTTGTTCCTGGTCGTAATGATGTAGATTTACGCAAAGTTCATGTAGGCGATCGCGTTTGGAAAACGAATGATCCTGCACTTGATAGAGCGCTACGTGCTTCATTTGAAACGGATAAGCCTTATCGTGTATTCCCGCTTCATGTTAAAGTAACGGGGGCAGTCGGCGAACCACTACGCACGTGGTGGACAGATGTAGAAAAAGGAACGACTGTAGAAATTGCTTCTGAGCTATTGCTTGAGGAAGCAATGAAACGTCCGATGGATGCTGCACTACTAGAGGAACAGCTAGGGCGTCTAGGTGGTACGGTATATCAGCTCGATCAATTAGAAGTGTTACTGCAAGGTGATCTTATTATTCCGATGCGTGAACTGAATCGTTTGCGTCGTGAAGCTGTAGAGCAATTGGCAGGAGAACGTCCGAAGCCGCCTATCTATATTAAACGTGAAGTGAATGCGCAAGATGATGCATTCGATAATAAAAATCAGCCTAAACCAATGAGTAATGGTCGTGATGCGAAGCTAACTGCATTATGCCGCACATTGGGGCAGGTCGAAGGTGCAATTGCTGCTGATGTAGATTTCATTTATGCTGATTTTGAATTTATTAAGCAGTTCCCAGCAGCGATAGAGTTAGCTCGCAATGCTGGCAAGAAAATCGCATTAGCAACGCCTCGTATTCATATGCCGAACGAGAACGGCTATCATGCGAATATATTGAAGCTAAAGCCAGATGCGGTGCTTGTCCGTAATACAGGTGCGCTATATTATTATTTGCGCGCTAAAATGGCCAATCCAGATGTACCTTTCCCGAAATTGATCGGTGACTTCTCGTTAAACATTGCCAATCATAAAGCAGTTAATCTATTCCTTGAAAGTGGACTAGATGCAGTAACGCCGTCGTATGATTTGAATATTCAACAAATGGTTGATCTGTTGGAGCGTTCCAATACGAGTCAGATTGAAGTCGTTATCCATCAGCATTTGCCGATGTTCCATACGGAGCACTGTGTATATTGTACTTTCTTAAGTGAAGGAACAGACTTTACGAACTGTGGTCGCCCTTGTGAAACATCAAGAGCATCACTACAAGATCGTATTGGCATGAGTCATCCTGTTCGAGTGGATGAAGGCTGTCGTAACACGGTATACAATGCAGTTGAGCAATCTGGTGCAGAATATTTGAAAAACTTTATTGAACTGGGCGTAGAGCAATATCGCGTAGAGTTCTTGGAAGAAGATGCGGATAAGGTGCAAGAGGTAATACAATTGTATCGTGATGCACTTGATGGCAAGATTACGGGCACGCAAGTATGGAGAGGTTTGAAGGCGACGAATCAGCTGGGGGTAACTCGCGGCTCACTTGTGAAGTAACTAATAGCCTCGTGGGTGGGCTCGCGGAAGTAGTAGCAGATTATTGTTATAGGGTTTTATGGTTTTCTCTTTATTAAGGTGTAATATTAATGATTTAGTTGTATAGCCCTCTAAATACTTATGTAATTCTAATTTTAGGTATATACTATAATTAAGTGAGATTTAGGGGGTAATTATGATGGGTTTAAAGTCATATCAAGTATTTATACCGGGCGCTTTCCCAACGTATACGTATGTTTCAAGAAACACGCCGGATTCTTCTTATTCATACGAATTTAGATTAAGTCAATCACTTCATACTATTGGATATTTAACGTCGATTATCGGACCTTCAAAAACGGGGAAAACAGTTCTGTGCGAGAAGGTAATAGGATTAGATAAGATTGTTGATTTGACAGGTAATGATTTTAGATACTCTGAAGATTTTTGGGTAACGGTTGCCAAAAAAGTAGGTTTATCGTTAGAAAGTAATCAGACAGAACATAGTGGTTTTGAAGGAGAAGGGACTACGGGTCTTTTGGAAAAAAGATCAACAGCAATCACTACTTCATTTCGTTCTGGTAAAGATAAAATTATTCAGTATTTTCTTGAAAATGATTTGGTTCTTATCTTAGATGACTTTCATTACGCACCGGAACTTATGCAATTAGAAATGGCTTATCAATTAAAGGATGCCATTCGGAAACAATTCCGCACAATTGTAATATCTTTACCTCACCGAGCAGACGATGCGATTCGAAAGAATCCCGATTTAAGCGGAAGGTTGAATCTCATTAATATTGAACCTTGGCAGTTAGAAGAACTACGCGAAATTGCGATAACAGGTTTTCATTCATTAGGAATGGAAATTGACACGAAATATGCTAATGATATGGCTCTTGAAAGTCTTGCTTCTCCTCAGTTAATGCAATCGATATGTTTGAACCTCGCTATCTTACTAGATATTGATAATAACCGAGAAAATGCCCAAATAAATAGTGAATCTCAGCTCATAGAAGCTTATAAAATGACGACAATTAATCTTTCATATAAAGATGTAGTAAGAAAACTAAAGGCAGGACCTTATACTAGAGGGCAACAGCGGAAAACTTATCGACTTGTTACTGGTGAGGATGCGGATATCTACGAGTTGTTAATTAAGGCGATTGCGCTAGATCCCCCAAAGATTAGCATCTCTATTGATGAAGTGAAGAAGAGAATTGATGAACTTATTAGCAATGCTGAGGATAAGCCTGACAAACCCAAGGTAAAGTCCACGATAGATCAAGTACAATCAATTATGCAGAGTAGTGAGAGTATATACCAGGTCTTCGAGTATAAGGACGAGGAGATTTATATTTTGGAGCCTCATTTTCTATTCTATTTACGATGGGGGTTGCATTAATGGTGGAAAGTATGGTCGAAATGATCGGGACTATAAGTGAGACATCTCAAGCTATACAGACCCAGATTAGTGAAGCGCAACTATTAACTAAATCCGAGAATAACGCAGCGGAGAAATTCGAGACTTGGAGGATTTCAACGAGTAGAGTCCTTCAACATATTTTTTCAAATGCTTCAGTTGCTCGTGAATTTTTGTTGAGAACAGCTAATGGACATTATGATATAGCTATTTCTTATTTAGGGGATTTACAATCCGATGTAAATAAGGGTTTGTTCAAGAAACTTCCATCCTCTAATTCATTGGATTCAGATATAATTGATTCAAGTAGTTTCCATGTGATCATAAGAAGGATACTGCGTAATTTTTATAAGCATATTGAAGAGATGTATCAAAAACCAGTGCATGGCAGAGGGACGCTCCAGCAGGAAGACCTTTCTAAAATATCACTTGGAAATGAGTACGATGTACAGCGCATGTTATATTCCCTTCTTCGCCCTATATTTCCAGAAGCAAGAGTTGAGATTTTTCAAGATAGTGGTTATAAGTCCGTTAGGTACGATATTTACTTAGATAACTATGAAACGATAGTTGAAGTTAAGTGTTCACGACCGAAAATGAGCGAGCGAGAACTGACTGAACAATTAGGATCAGATGCATATCATTACAGTGCGAAATATATTTATTTTTTTATTTATGATAAGGACAAAATTATAGGTAATATTGATGCATTTTGTAAGACTTACAGTAATCAGTTGGAAAAGCACGGGAAAAGTATTGAAACAATTATTATACAACCTTTATTATTGTAGTGACATATATAATCAACTTAGGGTCAAGTCGTGTGTGAGGACTTGACCTTTTCTGTAGCATGCTTAGCTTATACTTTCAAAGTAACTGTTTGCTACTAGGCAGCTTTTCGTAAAGTTAACAAAGGTTATACTAATGCTTTCGAAGCTACTTTTCATTTACGAGTAGAGTACCAAGTAGATAATGAAAAGTTAGGTGTATGCTTACGAAGTAACTTTTTTACTAGGAAGCTTTACATGAAGTCGACAAAAAGTTTTGCTAATGCTTACGAAGCTACTTTTCATCTACGAGTAGAGTATCAAGTAGATAATGAAAAGTTAGGTGTATGCTTACGAAGTAACTTTTTTACTAGGAAGCTTTACATGAAGTCGACAAAAAGTTTTAGGAGGGGAAATGTGGATATTGAATGGTTTTCACAGTGGGAGCATGTTTTTAAGCTTGACCCTGATCGTGCATTAAGCGATGAACAGTTGGAGCTTATTTGTATGTCGGGCACAGATGCGATTATTGTTGGTGGCTCAAGTGGTGTTACTTACGAAAATACGGTAGACTTATTATCTCGCATACGGCGTTACAGTGTGGATTGCGTACTAGAAGTGTCGACGATGGATGGAGCTGTTCCTGGCTTTGACGGCTATTTTGTGCCGTTTGTGCTCAATACGAAGCGAGCGGACTATTTGATGTTGAATCAATTGGAAGGTTTGCAGACGTACGGACATTTTGTACCTTGGCAGATGACAGCTGCTTCTGGATATATTGTGCTCAATGAAGATAGTACTGCCGCTCAAGTATCTGGTGCAGACGCATCCTTATCCACGCAAGAGGTACTTCCTTATGTTTGGATGGCTGATCGCTTGTTACGTTTGCCTCTCCTTTACATCGAATATAGCGGGGCATTTGGCGATATGAGCTTACTAAGACGTATTGCATCGGAAGTTGAACAAGCGCGATTGTTCTATGGTGGCGGGATAGATGGTGCGGAGCGTGCTAGTGAAGCGGCCAAATATGCGCACACTGTAGTTGTAGGCAATATTGTATATAGTAATATAGAAGCAGCATTAACAACGGTACAAGCAGTTAAATCGATAAAGTCGGCGCAATTATTATAAATTATAAAGTTAAAGGAGTGGGATAGATGTTTAGTTCGTTTAGTATCGAAGATGCGGTGCAGAAGCTGAATGATCCGCAACGAGAAGCGGTGAAAGCGACAGAAGGTCCATTGCTTATTATGGCAGGAGCAGGTAGTGGGAAGACTAGAGTTTTAACGCATCGTATCGCCTATCTCATTGAGAAGAATAGAGTTGCTCCTTGGAGTATATTAGCTATTACATTTACGAATAAAGCGGCAAGAGAAATGCAGGAGCGGGTTAGCTCATTAGTTGGAGCATCGGGACGTGATATTTGGGTATCCACCTTCCACTCGATGTGCGTCCGTATTTTGCGAAAGGATATTGATCGAATTGGATTTTCTTCGAACTTCTCGATTCTCGATTCCGCCGATCAATTATCTGTTATTCGTAGCTGTATGAAGGAAGAAAATATCGATGTGAAGAAGGTTGAGCCGAAGTCTGTACAAGCGGCAATAAGCTCAGCGAAAAATGAACTTATTTCTACTGAAGCCTATGAAAACAAGGCAGGAGATTACTTCCAAAACATCGTTGCCAAAATATATAAGATGTATCAGAAGCGGTTAAAGAGCAATAACTCGTTAGATTTCGATGATCTCATCATGAAAACTATTACGTTATTTAAGGAAGAGCCTGAAGCGTTGAAGTTCTACCAGAACAAATTCCGTTATATTCATGTCGATGAATATCAAGATACGAACCGCGCACAATATATGTTATGTCGTATGCTTGCGGATCAGCATCATAATATTTGCGTTGTAGGTGATAGCGATCAGTCGATCTATCGTTGGCGCGGTGCTGATATTTCGAATATTTTGAACTTTGAAGATGATTACCCCGAAGCGAAAACGATTATGCTAGAGCAAAATTATCGTTCTTCTGCCAATATTCTTAATGCAGCCAATGCTGTTATTGCACTCAATAGTGGACGTAAAGCGAAAAACCTATGGACGGATCAAGGTGAAGGTAATAAAATCTCCGTCTATTTTGCCGAAAGTGATCGTGAGGAAGGGTACTTCGTCACCGGAGTCATTCAGAAAAATATGGCTAGCGCTCGTAAATATAGTGATCATGCGATTCTTTATCGTACGAATGCGCAATCGCGTTTAATAGAGGAAACATTAATTAAGTCGGAAATTCCTTATGAAATCGTAGGCGGCGTTAAGTTCTACGATCGTAAAGAAATTAAAGACATTTTGGGATATCTCCGTCTAATTTCTAATCCGGATGATGATATTAGTCTTGTGCGTATTATAAATGTACCGAAGCGTGGTATTGGTGATACAACGGTTGCTAAGCTTGCCGCTGCAGCAGCTGCCCAAGGGACATCCATTTATAAAGTGTTAAGTAATGTTGATCTTGTCGATGTTAAAGGGAAAACGAGAGAACAGCTTATTTCCTTCTATAATATGATATCTAAGCTAAGTGCTGCTGTTGATGAGCTCACTGTAACGGAATTAACGGAGAAAGTTCTCGAAATGTCCGAGTATAAATTAGAGCTGCAACGTGAAAATACAATTGAGTCTACGACCCGAGTCGAAAACATTGAAGAGTTCTTATCTGTAACGATGGATTTTGAACAACGTAATGATGATCGTACACTGGTCTCGTTTCTTACCGATCTTGCTTTGATTGCAGATATTGATTCGATGAACGATGATGAAGAAGAGAAAGAGAAGTCACAAGATACCGTTATTCTAATGACGATGCATAGCGCCAAAGGATTGGAGTTCCCTGTCGTATTTATTGTAGGTATGGAAGAAACGGTATTTCCGCATTCTCGCGCTTTAACAGATAATGAGGAGTTAGAGGAAGAACGTAGACTTGCTTATGTAGGTATTACTCGTGCTGAAGAGCAGTTATATCTGTCTTCTGCTAAGATGAGAACATTGTTTGGTCGAACAGCATTTAATATGCCGTCGCGTTTTCTGAAGGAAATTCCCGAAGATGTGCGTGAGATTGTATCACCTAATGGTGGGAATACTCGTAGTATTGGCGGCGGATATAATAGTGGAGCTCGTACGAGCGCAGGTTCACAGCAATCGGGCTTTGGTTATGGTAGCTCTCGTAGCCAAGGTATAAGTAGTTCGACTGGCGGTAGAAGTACTGTAACGGTAACGTCTGGGCTAGAAGCAGCGAAAAAGGCGGTTTCATCGCAGTCTAGTGAGGGTGGACCAGTTAGCTATAAGTCTGGTGATCGAGTTGCTCATGGTAAATGGGGCGAAGGTACGGTTGTGTCGGTGAAGGGGAAAGATAACGATATGGAGCTACAAATCGCTTTTCCTGCACCGGTAGGTATTAAGAAGTTGCTAGCCAGCTTTGCACCCATTAAGAAAGTATAAAGCAGCATCATATTCATATAGTAAGGAGATGGTATTGCCTATGCGCGATAACCATCTTCTTACGATAAGGAAGCATTCTGATTGCGAATTTGGAGGGGTATATATGTCGATGATACAAGCTCAGAAGCGAATGGAGCTTATAATTGAGACATTGAATAAGCTCAATTATAGTTATTATACGTTGGATGCACCGACAGTAAGTGATGCGGAGTACGATAAGCTATATGATGAATTAGTTGCATTGGAGCAACAGGCAGGAGAGAAGCTGCCGCATTCGCCGACACAGCGCGTGGGTGGAGAAATTTTGTCTGGATTTGAACAGCATAAGCATTTAGCAAAATTATGGAGTTTAGATAAAGCACAAAATCTAGAACAACTACATGCATGGGAGACGAAAACGAAGCGGGCTATTGCTGATTATAATGCCAAAAATCCGGAACAACAGTTACCTGAGCCATCCTATGTCATGGAATTAAAATTCGATGGGCTCTCACTGAACCTTACTTATGATGAAGGAATGCTTGTTCAAGCTTCTACGCGTGGTAATGGAGCGGTAGGAGAAGTGATTCTTGCGCAGGTGAAAACAATTCGCTCGATTCCGCTATCGATACCTTTCACTAACGGCATTATTGAAGTACAGGGTGAAGGGATTATGGCATTATCAAGCTTGGAGAAATACAATGAAACGGCGATTGAACCATTGAAAAATGCGCGTAATGCGGCTGCGGGTGCATTGCGTAATTTGAACCCGGCTGTTACGGCTGAGCGTAACCTAGATGCATACATATATAACATTGGCTATGCAGAAGGGGTTTCCTTTGAGAACCATCGTCAATTACAGCAGTTTATGCAAGAGAATTATTTCAAAGTTAATCCTTATGTATACTATGCATCCGAACTGCGTGAATTAGAGCAAGAGTTAGTTGATCTTGCAGAGCGTCGGAACACACTAGATTTCTTAATTGATGGTGCTGTTATTAAACTGACGGATATGCGTACGCGTGAAGCTCTTGGTTATACGGATAAATTCCCACGATGGGCAGTAGCTTTCAAATTTGAAGCAGAGGAAGCGGAAACCTCTCTACTATCTGTTTCATGGGAAGTTGGACGTACCGGTAAAATAACACCTGTTGCTAAAGTAGAAGCAGTTGAACTTGCTGGCGTAACGGTACAAAACTGTACATTGAACAATAGGGGCGATATCGAGCGGAAAAATCTCAAGCATGCATTAGGTACGCTTGTAGCTATACGCCGCTCTAATGACGTGATTCCTGAAATACTAGGTAAAGTAGGTGAGGAGCAAGGTGAGGAGATCATCTTCCCAACAGCTTGCCCTGCATGTGAATCTTTGCTAGAGCAGCGCGGTGCCCATCTATTTTGTAATAATAAATTAGGGTGTCCGCCACAATTAATCGGTCGCATTACTCATTTTGCCTCGCGTGATGCAATGGATATCGAATCGCTCAGCATTATGACTGCGGAGCAGTTATATATAGATTGCAATGTGAAAGATCCTGCTGATCTGTATCGATTAGCATTCGATGATCTTATCTCATTAGAACGTTTTGGCGAGAAGAAGGCGAATAATCTACTTGAAGCGATTGAAAAATCGAAAGAGCGAGAGCTAGCGTCATTTTTGTACGCACTTGGTATATCCAATACAGGGAAAGCAACTGCGAAAACATTGGCTGAGCATTATCGCAATCTTGAAGCAGTCATGAACGCCACTGTAGATGAGTTAATCCAATTGCAAGACGTCGGTGCAATCGTAGCTGAAAGTATCGTTAGCTTTTTCCAAGATGAAACAGCAAGGCAAAGTATTCTATCCATGATTGCAGCGGGCGTAAAAGCTGAGATGGAGGAATCTGTTACGGTAGCTTCTGAGGATAACCCATTCTTCGGCAAAACGGTCGTCATTACGGGAGCTTTTCCAACGTTAAGTCGTGATGAACTATCTAAGCGTCTTGAAGCATGTGGTGCTAAGGTGACAGGTAGTGTCTCCAAAAAGACTGATATCGTTATTGCTGGAGAAAAAGCGGGTAGTAAACTTACGAAGGCGCAAGATCTAGGTGTTCAAATTATTGACGATGAAGCAGTAGTATTAGAGATGTTAATGTAGTAGTCACGAGTAATAATGAATAGGGAAGCCAGTGGGGAACGGAGATAATATGCTCTATTCTCACTGGCTCTTTCTATATAAAAGCTCATCACAACACCATACAAGCTATTTTACAAAACAAATTCAAATATAATTAAATCAAGATGTAGGGAATTGTTATTCATATTAATAGCATCTTATACTGTTGCTTGTGTATAGCTAGTAATGAGACCATATAAAAAGACAAAATGGTAAAAAATACTTGTTGTAATGTGTTGGAGCGCATGGTATATTATTTCTTGTCGCTTCGGACGGCGTGTCAAAAACGCTTTGAAAACTAAAATTGAAAAGCGCTTGACTTACTTTGAAGAAGATGATAACATAATATCTTGTTACCGCAATGGTAACAGAAAGTTCTTTGAAAACTGAACAAATGGAACACGTCAAATATAACTCGTTTAACGAGTAAAGAACTGCCATCGAATCATTTCACCCCGTGAAATGATTCGATAAAAGCGAAACAAATTGAGCAAGTCAAACAACACCTTAATGGAGAGTTTGATCCTGGCTCAGGACGAACGCTGGCGGCGTGCCTAATACATGCAAGTCGAGCGGAGTTTGAAAGAAGCTTGCTTCTTTCAAACTCAGCGGCGGACGGGTGAGTA